>CARXAY010000124.1 GCA_949093475.1 uncultured Oscillospiraceae bacterium | reverse complement strand
CGAGAGCAACTATCTGGAGCTGGCCACCCGGATCGACGCGTACATTTCGGAGTTTGAGGAACACGGCACGGATAATATTTTAGTGGACGTGGATGGATTGTAAACTGCTGATATACCAAGCGCACCGCTGCCACAGTGACGGCGGTGCGCTTTTATTTAGCTTCGCGGTATTTTTGGTAAGGAAACAGTGCTTTTCAGCACCCCGATCCCCTCAATATCCACCTCGACCGTATCCCCGTCAAACATTGGGCCGATCCCTGCAGGCGTTCCCGTAGCAATGAGGTCTCCCGGCTCTAAGGTCATAGACGCGGTGATGAACTCGATGAGATGGGCAACATCCCGCATCAAAAGTCCGGTGCGGCTCTGCTGCACCGTCTCTCCGTTGAGACGGGTGGTGACCCTCAGATCGGCGGGGTTGACCTCGTCGGTGATCCATGGGCCGCATGGGCCGAACCCGTCCATACTCTTCCCTCTCGTCCACTGTCCATCGGACTTTTGGATGGCACGGGCTGTCACGTCATTGAAGCAGGTGTAGCCCAACACATAGTCCGCTGCATCCGCCGCCCACACGCTTTTGGCCCGCTTGCGGATGACCACGCCCAACTCCCCCTCATAATCCACGCGGGTCACAAAGTCCGGGGCGGTAATGGCTGCGCCGGGCGCGTTCAGCACGTTTGGCCCTTTGAGAAAGAGAATGGGCACTTCGGGAATACCCTCACCCATTTCCACCGCATGATCGTAGTAGTTTTTGCCCACGCAGACGATCTTGGTCGGCTCGACCGGGGGAAGCAGCCTGCAACCGCTCAAAGCTTTCACCTTACCCGTGTAGCGGATCTCGGCATAGGGCGGTGCTTCCAGCTCACGAACAGACTCGCCCTCTACCACGCCCCACCTTGAGCCGTTATCCTGTTCAAAACGGATGTACTTCATATCGTTAACCTCCGATATGGGTCAAAATCTGCCCCAACAGCTCCTCTTTTCCGTCTCCCTTTTCCGCGGAGAATGGAATGATCTTTACCTCGTCTGCCAGCTCCAACGTCTCACGGATACGCTGAAGATTGCCCTCCAGCTCGCTTTTCTTCACCTTGTCCAGCTTGTTTGCAACCACCACATAGGGCTTTCCGCTGGCTTTATACCACTCCCCCATGGTGATGTCGTCGGCGGTGGGCTTGTGGCGCAGATCCACCAGCATGATGCCCAACGCCATCAGAGACGTGTCGTTGAACCACGCCTCGATCAGCTTTCCCCAGCGCTGGCGCTCGGCCATAGAGACCTTGGCGTAGCCATAGCCGGGCAGATCGACCAGATAGAGGGCTTCGTCGATGAGAAAGTAGTTGATATGGGTGGTTTTTCCCGGAGCTGCACCCACCCGGGCAAAGTTCTTTCGGTTGAGAAGTCGGTTGATCACCGAGGATTTCCCCACGTTCGACCGTCCGGAAAACACGATCTGGGGCCGGCCATCCCGAGGAAAGTCGGCGCTCTTTACCGCCGAGCGGACAAACTCCGCCTTGTTCCAGTTGATTTTCATGCTCGACACCTCACTGGCGCAGCCCGGTCTGCGAAGGGAAGGAAGCCCCCGCAGGCGGTATCATCGTGGCATAGGGCGCGTTGGCCGGATAGGCCTCTATGGAATTGGGCAAAGCCTCCAAAGCCAGCTCCAACACCTGCTTCACTTCGGTAACGGGGAAGAAACGGAGTTGGGCGCGGACAGTCTGGTCGATGTCGGCCAAATCCCTCTCATTTTCCTTGGGGATCACAACGTCGTAGATCCCGGCGCGCAGCGCAGCCATGGTTTTCTCCCGCAGGCCGCCAATGGGAAGCACCCGTCCCCGCAGCGTCACCTCGCCGGTCATTGCGATGCCGGCGCGCACCGTGCGTCCCGTCAGTGCAGAAGTCATCGCTGTGACGACCGCCACGCCTGCAGAAGGGCCGTCCTTTGGCACTGCTCCCTCCGGGAAGTGGACATGGAGGTCGGTTTTCTGATAAAAATCAGCCGCCAGCCCCAGCGCAGCGCTATGCGCGCGCAAATAGGAAAGGGCCGCGCGGGCAGATTCCTTCATCACATCCCCCAAATTTCCTGTCAACTCAAGCTTGCCGTTTCCCGGCATAGCATTGACCTCCACCTCCAGCAGTTCGCCGCCCGCCTCTGTCCACGCAAGACCGTTGACAACTCCCACCCGGCGTTTCAAGGCTTCGCCGGAACGGTGATACTTCTCCGGCCCTAAATAGCGTTCCAGATTTCCCGCCGTGACCCGCACGGTTTTTGCGGCGTTGTCCACCACTTCCATGGCAGCGCACCGGCACAGCTTCGCCAATTGCGTGCGGAGCTGACGCACCCCGCCTTCTTTGGTATAGCCTGCGATCACGGCGCGGATCACATCATCTGAGAGCCTCAGTTGCGCGGCTTTCAAGCCGTGGCGTTTCAATTCTTTCGGCAGCAGGTGTTTCTGCGCGATGCACAGCTTCTCTTCGTCGGTATAGCTGGGCAGCTCGATGACCTCCATGCGGTCTAATAGAGGACGAGGGATGGTATCCACTCTGTTGGCCGTGGTAATAAACAGCACCTTGGAGAGGTCAAAGGGCATTTCTAAAAAATTATCCCGAAAGGCGGAATTTTGTTCCGTATCCAGCACTTCCAGCAAGGCGGAGGAGGGATCGCTTCGCCCGTCATTGCCCAGCTTGTCGATTTCGTCCAGCACCAGAACCGGGTTGCAAGAGCCTGCCTGACGAACACCGGTGATAATGCGCCCCGGCATCGCGCCTACATAGGTTTTCCGGTGGCCGCGGATCTCTGCTTCGTCATGGACGCCGCCCAGCGAGATCCGCGCCAGCTTCCGGTTCAATGCCTTGGCCACCGACTGGGCGATGGAGGTCTTCCCTACGCCCGGCGCGCCCACCAAACAGAGGATCTGCCCGTTCAAGTCGGGCGCCAAGCGGCGCACCGCCACATACTCCAAAATGCGCTCTTTCACCTTTTCAAGGCCGTAATGGTCACGATCCAGCACCTTTCGGGCGGCGCTCACATCCAGCCTTTCCTTGGTGGTCTTGCCCCAAGGCAGTTCCAGACACACGTCCAGATAGTTGCGGCTGACTGAGGCTTCGGCGGAGGCGTAGGGCTGTTTCCCGAGACGCTCCAGCTCCTTGAGCAGCCGCTCCTCCACGTCCTTGGGCAGCTTTGCCTTTGCAATGAGATCCCGGTATTCGGTCAGCTCACTGTCCTCCCCTTCGCCCAGTTCGTCCTCAATGACCTTGAGCTGCTGGCGAAGGTAATACTCCCGCTGGGTGTGGTCAAGCCCTTCACGCACCTTACTTTCCACATCACTCTCCAGCTTTAAGATATCTGTTTCCCGCTGGAGCAGACGGCAGAGCTTTTCCAGCCGCCGGACAGGGCGCAGTTCCTCCAAAACGGCCTGCTTGTCCTCCAAGCGCATGGAGGAGCTTTGGGCAATGACGTCGGCAATGTCGCCGGGATCATCGCTTGCCAAAATGGACAACAGCGTCTCCGGCGAAGTGGGGGCAAGCTCCGCATACCGCTGATAGATGGCATAGCTCTGGCGGATCAGGGCTTCGGTGCGGGGAGAATGACGCCCCTTCATCGGGGGTATCCGCTCAATATCTCCCTGCAAGCAAGGCTCTGTTTCCGTCAGCTGGAGGATACGTCCCCGTTCTACCCCTTCGACCAGAGCGCGGATACTCCCACCGGGCAGGCGAAGGAGCTGGCGGATGCTGCAAACTACTCCAATAGCATAAAGGTCGTTGCCTTGCGGGTCTTCCACAGACAGATCCCGTTGAGGGATCAAGAAAATAAAGCCGCCAGCCTCCATAGCGCTGTCTAAAGCCTTGACAGACTGCGCCCGCGCCACATCGAAGTTGAGCAGCATATGAGGAAAAACCGTCAACCCACGAAGGGGCAAAACGGGCATGGAATCAGTGGGTATGGGTGTTAAGGTCACCGCCTTCACATCCTTTCGATTTTGCAGAAACAAAAGGCGATAACTACCGCAGTAATTATCGCCTTTTCTCTGTTACGATGCGTGATCGTGAGGCCGGGACGGGGTCTTGCACCGCCGTTCGTCCCGCTCTAAGATCGGCTGGGCATGATCGGTGACACAGGCTGGGGTGATGGTCACCTTGGCGATATCGGGGTGACTGGGAATGTCATACATCACCTGTGTCATAACGCCTTCCAGCACTGCCCGCAGACCGCGCGCGCCGATCCCGCGCTCCAAGGCCTGATTCGCAGCAGCCTCCAGCGCCTCCGGCTGGAATTCCAGTTCAACATTGTCATAGCCCAGCAGTTTTTTGTACTGCTTGACCAGAGCGTTCTTTGGCTTGGTGAGGATCTCCACCATCTGCTCCTTCGTCAGAGCGCTCACAGTGGTGATTGCAGGCAAACGGCCCACCAATTCTGGGATAATACCGAATTTCAGCAGATCGTGGGGCTGGATCTCCTTGAGGATATTGGATGCCGTTCTCTCCTTGGCTGTATGAACATCCGCCCCAAAGCCAATGGTCTTTTTATCCAAACGGCTCTCGATGATCTTCTCAATGCCGTCAAAGGCACCGCCGCAAATAAAGAGGATATTCTTGGTGTCGATCTGAATAAATTCCTGATGGGGATGCTTGCGCCCTCCCTGCGGC
>CARXAY010000123.1 GCA_949093475.1 uncultured Oscillospiraceae bacterium | reverse complement strand
GCTCAAGGGCCTGAAGCCCATCATTTTTATCGCTGTCGTCACCGGCCTTCTGAATCTTTTTTACACCCCCGGCACAGAGGGGGAAACGCCTCTGCTGTCCTTTTGGATCTTCACCGTCTACCCCGCCGGTCTCCGCGCGGCCGCTTTTATGGTCTTGCGGATCGTGATGCTGGTGCTGTGTACCTTCCTTTTGACCTATACCACCTCTCCCATCCTCATTACCGACGGTCTGGAAATGCTCCTCGGCCCGCTGAAAAAGCTCCATCTGCCCATTCACGAGCTGGCCATGATGATGTCCATCGCCCTGCGGTTCATCCCCACCCTCATTGAGGAGACTGACAAGATCATGTCCGCCCAAAAGGCCCGGGGCGCGGATTTTGAAACGGGCAATCTCATTCAAAAGGCAAAATCTCTCGTGCCGCTTCTGGTGCCTCTGTTCATCTCCGCCTTCCGCCGGGCCGACGAGCTGGCGGTGGCGATGGAGTGCCGTTGCTACCACGGCGGTGAGGGCCGCACCCGGCTCAAAGTCCTCCGCTTCGGCTTCCACGACTATGTCGTCCTCGCCGCCACCCTCGTCCTCTGCGTAGGCGTCGGCGTGCTGGGCCGCTTCGGGTGGTGAGCGGCATGAGAAACATCGCCTTGAGTTTAATGTATGTGGGCACGGCCTATCACGGTTGGCAGATCCAGAAAAACGGCGTGACGGTGGAATCCACTTTGGAAAAGGCTTTGTCCTCGGTGGTGGGACACCCGGTGAAGTGCGTGGGCGCGGGGCGCACCGACGCGGGGGTACACGCCCTCAAATATGTAGCCAACTTTCACACCACCTCCTCAATCCCCTGCGACCGTCTCCCGCTGGCGGTGAACACCCGGCTGCCTGACGACATCGTGGTCACCCGGGCCACTGAGGTGAGCGAGGATTTTAACGCCATCGGTTCGTGTCTGAAAAAGGAGTATACCTACCGCATTTACAACTCCCGCATCCGCAACGCTTTCTTTGTAGACCGGGCGTGGTTCTACCCCAAGCGTCTGGACGAGGCCATCATGCAATCCTACGCCCAGCAAATGGTGGGCACTCACGACTTTGCCGCCCTTAGAAGCGTGGGCACAGAGACCAAAACCACTGTCCGCACCGTCTACTACTTCAACATCACCCGTCAGGGAGATCTGATCGAATGCAAGGTCTGTGCCAACGGCTTCCTCTATAATATGGTGCGGGCCATGGTGGGCACTTGCGTTTACGCCTCCGAGGGCAAGCTCTCCCCTGATGACCTCCCCGGCATTATGGAGGCCCGAAACCGCACCGCCGCAGGGCCGACCGCACCGCCGGGCGGGCTTTATATGTCTGAACTCTGGTATGAAGAGGATGTCTTATGATACGAGAAGTCAAAAAAACAGAGCAAGAGCCGCCCAAAAGGCGGCGGCCACATCTGCTGGTGCGCCTCATTGCCTTTGTGGTGACGTTGGCGTTGGCTGCGCTCGCGGTCTTTCTGGTGGTCAACCGGGATCGGCTGAACTTCGATGCCCTGCGCCGCTGGTACACCTACCGCACCCTCGCCAAGTCGGACACCGGCGTGTGCGAGAGCTTTTCCTATCAAGGGGGGCAGTCTCTCACCCTGACCGCCTGCGGCGGCGATCTCCTGTCCGTCTCTCAGACGGGCATCCGCCTTTACAGCCCCGGCGGCGTGGCCTATGTGGAGGACACCGTCACCATGACCCATCCAGTTTGTCAGGTCAACAAGGATACCGCCGTGGTCTATGACGCAGGGGGCACTTTTCTATCTGTATACCGTGATCGGGCGCAGGTTTTCACTTTAGAAAACAACGGCACGATCCTCAGCGCCCGGCTGGGCATAAACGGCTCTTTGTCTGTTGTCACCCGCTCCAGCGGCTATAAGGGCGTAGTCACTGTTTATAACAGCAGCTTTTCTCCCCTGCTGGATCTGCGATTGTCCTCCTCCTTTGCGCTGGACGCAGTCACCTCCCCGGATGGGCGCGATGTCTTAGTGGTCACCGCCGGGGCGCAGGAACACCTCTTCAACTGCTCCTTGGCCCGCTATACCATCGCCGATATCGACCCGGAAAACCCCGTCCCCTCCGCCGTTTGGTCGCTTGGCAACCGTCTTCCGCTGGACGTTGTGTGGGATGCAAACGGCGTCCGCGTCATGGCGGAATACGCTGCGCTGGCCGCCGACAACGCTCTGCAGCAGACCGGGGAGACCGACTGGTCTGACCGTTACCTCAAACGCTATTCCCTTGGCTGCTCCGATTCCTTTGCCATCCTCACCGGCAAGTACCAGTCCGGCAGCCAGACCACTTTGGAGGTCTTTGACCGCTCCGGTGCGCTCCTTGGCTCTCTGGAGAGCAGCCGCCCCATTTTGGATCTGAGCGCGGCGGGAAAATATATCGCCGTCCTCACCGCCCAGCAGCTGGATATCTACACTCGCGATCTGGAGCTGTACGCCACCGTGGAGAATACAAACAGTGCGTCCCGCGTAGTTCTGTTAGAGAACGGCTCTGCGTTTTTGGCTGGCAGGACACCGCTTGGCTCCAACTCCCCAACTGATTTTACTTTAGGAGGTTTTGCTATGCTTCCCATTCTTTACGATCTTGTGATCTTGGCGATCCTCGTCTTCTTCCTCTGGCGGGGTTGGCACAAGGGACTCATCCTCTCCCTGTGCGGTTTGGTGGTGGTCATTCTCTCTCTGGTGGGGGCGAATTTTATCGCCGACACCGCTGCACCCCCCGTGGCCAAGGCCCTTCAGCCCAAGTTAGCGGCAGCCATTGAGGAAAACGTCAATGATTACATGGCGACCCACTACGATGATATCGTTCCGGTAAATCCATGGGATGCCTTGCGAGAGATGGGCGGCATCTATGCTTGGTGCGCCGATTCTGTCGAGGATGCCGTCAGCCAGTTCAGCCGAAATCTGGAACTTTCGGAAATGCTCAACATCGCCGCCAACCGCGTAGCGGAGCAGCTGGCCCACCACATTCTTTTCGCCGTGGCCTTTGTGGTACTCTTCGTACTGCTGACCCTGCTGCTCCACGCGCTGGATCTGGTGGCAAAGCTGCCGGGTCTCCACTTCTGCAATGGTCTGGGCGGCGGGCTGATCGGTCTTGTAAAGGGTATTCTGGTGCTATTTGTGGTGGTCACCGTTCTCGGCATTTCCTCACGCAGTCTCTTCTCCCCTGAGGTGGTGGAAAAGACTTACCTCTGCAAGTTTTTGGTGGAGGTCAATCCTGTTTTGACCCTCTTTCCGCCCGCCTGATGTGACCAAAACCCGTGTTTTCTCCCTCTGGGGGAACAATTTGGCCTATGCATTCGTCTTATAATTTAACAATATGTTCATAAATGTGTGGTACACTCGCCCCAAGTTATTTTCAGCCCCGCCCAGCGTGCGGTCATCAAAGGAGAAAAATCATGCAGCCTACATTGTGTTCCAGATGCCACAAGAACCCTGCTGTGGTGTTCATCACAAAAATTGAAAACGGCGAGACGAAAAACGAAGGTCTCTGTCTGAAATGCGCCAAGGAGCTTCATATCGGCCCTGTTGAGGACATGATGAAGAAAATGGGCATTACCGAGGAGGATCTGGACGGCATCACCACCGAGATGCTGTCCGCCTTTGGCGGCGCAGAGGGCTTGGACGGCCTCATGCCCCAGAGCGAAGACACAGACGAGGACGACGCCGAGGAGGGCCGCACGGCCACCTTCCCCTTCCTCAACAAGCTCTTTGGCGGCGCGCCGTCTGACAGTGCGCCCAAGGGTGAGGACAAGGACGAGCCCGCTCCCAGTGAGCAGCGGGGCGGCGGAGCGACACGTGCCAAGGGCGAGCGTTCTCCCAAACGCAAGTTTTTGGAGAACTACTGCATCTCCCTGACCCAAAAGGCCGCTGACGGCAAGCTGGATCGCCTCATTGGCCGGGAGCAGGAGTTGAGTCGCACCATCCAGATCCTCAACCGCCGCCAGAAGAACAACCCCTGTCTCATCGGCGAGCCGGGCGTAGGCAAGACCGCCATCGCCGAGGGACTTGCCATGCGCATCCACAACAAGGATGTCCCCTATAAGCTGCTGGATAAGGAGGTCTACCTGCTGGATCTGACCGCCTTGGTGGCGGGAACGCAATTCCGCGGCCAGTTTGAAAGCCGCATGAAGGGCCTTATTGAGGAGATCCGCAAGCTGGGCAACATCATTTTGGTCATTGACGAGGTACACAATCTGGTGGGTGCGGGAGACGCCGAAGGCTCTATGAATGCCGCCAATATCCTTAAGCCCGCCCTGAGCCGCGGGGAAATTCAGGTCATCGGCGCAACCACCCTCACGGAATACCGAAAGTACATTGAGAAGGATTCCGCTCTGGAGCGCCGCTTCCAGCCCGTCATGGTGGATGAACCGTCTGTGGAGGACACCGTAGAGATCATCAAGGGTATCGCTCCCTACTACGAGACCTTCCACAAAGTACGCATCTCTCCGGAGATGGCCCGTCTGGCGGTCACCATGTCCGAACGCTACATCACCGACCGTTTTCTCCCCGACAAGGCCATCGACCTGATC
The DNA here is from genome assembly GCA_949093475.1 of uncultured Oscillospiraceae bacterium. Lineage (GTDB taxonomy): Bacteria > Bacillota > Clostridia > Oscillospirales > Oscillospiraceae > MGBC124762. Next base: position 96 of record CARXAY010000123.1, on the reverse strand, counting down.
GACGAGGCCTCCTCCAAGGTGCGGCTGACGACCTACATGATGCCGGAGGAAATCGGGAAGCTGGAGGAGGAGTACGCCCGCCTGGAGGAGCAGAAG
>CARXAY010000122.1 GCA_949093475.1 uncultured Oscillospiraceae bacterium | reverse complement strand
GTAAATACGTGTTTCATCCGTCCTTCTCCTCCCAAATGGTATTGAAAAAGCAGCTCTGCGCCCCGGTATGACAGGTAGGGCCATGGGGGGTGCAAAGGTAGAGCAAGGTGTCCGTGTCACAGTCGGTGACCACCTTGCACACATCGAGGAAATGCCCGGTGCTTTCCCCTTTGTTCCAGAGCTTTTGGCGGCTTCGAGACCAAAACCATGCGGTTTTGGTCTCCAGTGTCCGCACCACCGCTTCCCTGTTGGCATAGCCCAGCATCAGCACCTCTTTGGTGTCTGCATTCTGAACGATTGCCGGGATCAGGTCTGATTTTTGAAATAGCAGATCCAAATCAAACATTTTTTCCTCCTACCGTACCGGGATGCCTTGGGCGCGAAGATGCTCCTTCACTTGGGGCACAGTTAGCTCACCAAAGTGGAACAGGGACGCGGCCAGAGCGGCGTCGCAGTCAGTCTGCTGAAAAACCGCTGCAAAGTGTTCCAAACTGCCGCAGCCGCCGGATGCGATCACAGGAATGGAGACAGCGTCGGTGACCGCTTTTGTCAGGGGCAAATCAAATCCAGCTTTCGTGCCATCGGCGTCCATGCTGGTGAGAAGGATCTCTCCTGCTCCAAGTCGCTGTACCTCCTTCGCCCAAGCCACAGTGTCCAGCCCGGTGGACTGTCGTCCGCCGTGGGTGACCACCTCCCACGTTCCTGCGCCTTTGGCTTTTGCGTCGATGGCGACCACCACGCATTGAGAACCAAACCGCTCCGCCGCACGGGAGATCAAGGTCTTGTCCTTGACAGCGGCAGAGTTGACGGATATCTTGTCCGCCCCCGCCCGTAAAAGAAGCTGAAAGTCCTCCGGGGTGCGAATACCGCCGCCGACGGTCAGGGGAACGAACACCTCCTTGGCGGTTTGTTCCACCACACGGGCCACGTTGTCCCGCCGCTCATGGGTGGCGGTAATGTCCAAGAAGACGATCTCATCTGCGCCTTGCAAATTGTAATACTTTGCCAGCTCCACCGGATCGCCTGCGTCCCGCAACCCAACAAAGTTGACTCCTTTGACCACCCGGCCGTCTTTCACGTCCAGACAGGGAATGATCCGCTTGGCTAACATCCCTGCTCACCTGCCTCCCGGATGGCTTGCGCCAAATCGACTGTGCCGGCGTAATACGCCTTGCCGATGATCGCGCCGTAAAGCCCCATGTCCCGAAGCCGCCTGATATCATCCAAGGTCGTCACTCCGCCGGAGGCAATAATATTGCCGGAGTAGAGCCGCTGCAAGTCGGCAAGCCGCTGGAAGGAAGGCCCGGAGAGCATCCCATCGGTGGCAATATCTGTAAAGATGATCGTCTTTACACCGAGTGCGTCCAACTGCGCCGCGAACGCAAGGTAGTCGAGGCCAGAGGATTGCTCCCAGCCGGAGGTTTTCACAACGCCGTCCAGCGTATCCACCCCAACGGCGACCCGTTCACCGTGCTGCTCTACTGCTGCGCGGAGAAAAGCCGGGTCGGTGACGGCGGCAGAACCGATCACAGCGCGAGAGACCCCCAGCGCAAAAACCGCCTCCAGCTCCTCCATGGTTCGTACGCCGCCGCCAAGCTCGATTTTGGCAGTCACAGTATCAGCGACGGCCTTTACAAGAGATCCGTTCTGCCGGATTCCGCCCCGTGCGCCGTCCAAGTCTACCATATGAATCCACTGCGCTCCCGAAGCCTGAAAGGCCTGCGCAGTATCCACAGCACTGTCAGCTACGCAGTGGGCAGTGTCAAAATCGCCCTTTTTCAGCCGGACGCAGCGGCCGTCCTTTAAGTCGATGGCAGGTAAAATGATCATCGGTTCAACGCTCCAAAATTTCGCAGAATTTGCAGTCCCACTTCCCCGCTCTTTTCCGGGTGAAACTGGCAGCCAAATACATTTCCGCGGCCAACCGCCGCCACAACGCTGGTGCCATAGTCCGTGCGGGCTGTCACATGCTCTGTGTGCTGAACCAGTCCGCAAAAGGAGTGAACGAAGTAGACATAGACCCCATCATTCAGCCCTTGAAAAATGGGACTGTTGTTCTCAAAAGTTAGGCTGTTCCAGCCGATATGGGGCAGCTTATGGTCGGTGGGTATCTTGTCCACCCAGCCGGAGATCAGTCCCAAGCCCCGGGTGGGGCAAATTTCTTCGCTGCCATGAAACAGCAGTTGCATTCCCAAGCAGATCCCTAAAACGGGCTTTCGGGCGCTTTGGGTACGCAGGGTCTGATCCAGACCAGTATTTCGCAATTTGTTTGCCGCATCGGGAAACGCGCCAACGCCGGGAAGAATGACCGCATCGGCCCGCTCCAGCTCCTTGGCATCGCCGGTAATGCAGGTTTTCAGCCCAATATAATCCATGGCGTTGACAATGCTGTGAAGATTGCCCACGCCGTAGTCCACAATGGCGATGCGGCTCATCACAGCGCACCCTTGGTAGAGGTCACGCCGTCTCCCCTGACAGCCACCGCCTGCTTGAGAGCAAGACCCAGCGCCTTGAACATAGCTTCGGTCAGATGGTGGGCGTTGACGCCGTAAAGGCCGGCCATGTGGAGGGTCAGACCGGCGTGAACGGTCAAAGCCCGGAGAAATTCCCCCGTGAGACAACTGTCATAGTCCCCGATGCGCTCCTGCGGCATGACTGCGTCATAAACCAGATAGGGGCGGGCGGAAATGTCCAGCACTGCGCGGGCCAGCGATTCATCCATGGGGACAAAGGCCGACCCGAAGCGAGTAATGCCCACTTTATCTCCCAATGCCTGCGCCAACGCTTGGCCGAGGACGATGCCCACATCCTCCACCGTGTGGTGGGCGTCCACATGGAGGTCGCCCTTTGCGGTGATCTCCAGCCCAAAACCGGCATAGAAGCCCAGCGCAGTGAGCATATGGTCAAAAAAGCCGATCCCTGTATTTATTGTAACAGCTCCGCCCTCCAGCGCCAAAGCCACGGTGATGTCAGTCTCTTTGGTTTTTCGATGGACAGTGGCAGTACGGTTCATAAAACCCCCTCCTCAAAACGGACTTGGATAGAATTGGCATGGGCGGTCAGTCCTTCGGACTGGGCCAGAGCAACGATCTGCGCCTGAACCTTGGACAGGTCATCCTTTCTATAGGAAATAACGCTCATGGTTTTGATAAAGCTGGTCACGGAAAGGGGGGAGAAAAACCGCGCAGTACCAGAGGTGGGCAGAACGTGGTTTGGCCCTGCCATATAGTCCCCCAGCGGCTCGGGCGACCAATCGCCCAAAAACACCGCCCCTGCGTTTTTTATGGTGGACAGCAGTGCGTCCGGATTGGCCACGCAAAGCTCCAGATGCTCCGGAGCAATCTGGTTGGCAAGGGAAACGCATTCCTCCAGCGTCTCGCAGACCAACGCACAGCCAAAATCCCGAAGGGACGCGGCAATGATCTCCCGGCGGGACAGGTTTGTACTTTGACGCCGGATCTCCGCGTCAACGGCCTGTGCCAACGCAAGAGAGTCGGTGAGAAGGACTGCGGAGGCCAGCACGTCGTGTTCCGCCTGACTCATCAGGTCGGCGGCGACGAACTTCGGGTTTGCGGTGTCATCGGCGATCACAAGTACCTCGGAAGGGCCAGCGACCATGTCGATGTCCAACTGGCCATAGGCAAGACGCTTGGCGGCGGCGACATAGGCGTTGCCCGGCCCGACCAGCTTGTCCACTCTGGGAATAAAGCCCGCGCCATAGGTCAAAGCCGCCACCGCCTGCGCGCCGCCTACGGCAATGACCCGGTCTACCCCGGCGATCTTGGCTGCGGCCAGAACCGCATCGCTCAAATGCTCGGTGGGCGGGGTCACCATGATGATCTCTTCCACCCCTGCTACCTTGGCGGGCACAGCGTTCATCAGCACCGAAGAAGGATAAGCGGCAGTGCCACCGGGGACATAAATGCCTACACGGGATAAACCTCTGACAAGGCGGCCGACTTTACCCCCGTCAGGAGAATCCCACACTTTAGATTTTGGGAGAAGGCGGCGGTTGTAGTCACGGATGTTCTCCGCCGCCCGCTCCAGCGCGCCTACCAACTCTTTGGGACAGCGGTCATAGGCGGCGTCCAGTTGATCCCGGGATATCTCATAGGGCATTTTGTGGTCAAACTGGCGCGTGTAACGCTCTACAGCTGACAAGCCTTCTGCCTTTACGTTTTCCATAATAGCCCGCACGGCGATCTCAATGGCTTCATTGGCGGAAGCGGCCCGCTGACGCATGGCATTCAGCTGACGCTGTGCGGATCGGGGGTCGCGATCAATAATAGTAAGCACATTCATCCCTCCAAGTGGGCCTTACAGCTTTCGATCAGGCGCAAGATCTCCTCTTTGCAGAGCTTCATACTGGCGGTATTGACAATCAGGCGGGCGGAGACCTCCGCCACATCCTCAATGGGGATCAACCCGTTTTCACGAAGGGTCGCCCCAGTCTCTACGATATCGACGATGGCGTCCGCCAAGTTGAGAATCGGAGCTAACTCCACCGAGCCTTCAATCTTAATGATGGAGACATCCATTCCCTTGCGTTCAAAGAAACGTCTGGTCACGTTGGGGTACTTTGTGGCGACGCGGCGGGTCTTGTAGGTGTCGTAGAAGTCACTTCCCTCCCGAACGGCCAGCGCAAAACGGCAGCGTCCAA
>CARXAY010000121.1 GCA_949093475.1 uncultured Oscillospiraceae bacterium | reverse complement strand
CCTTTCTGGTGCTGGCCTACGGCCCGGACATTTCCGACGACGACCTGATGGACACCCACCGGGCCATCTACCGCACCCTGCGTACCGGGGCGGACTATGACAAAAACATCTTCATCCCCTACCCCTTGGAGGACTGATCCATGAATATCCTTGCCTTTGAATCCTCCTGCGACGAGACCGCCGCCGCCGTCGTCACCGACGGCCGGATCATCCGCTCCAACGTCATCGCCTCCTCGGTGGAGATCCACGCCCTCTACGGCGGGGTCGTGCCGGAGCTGGCCTCCCGCGCCCATGTGGAGGCCATCGTTCCCGTGGCCACGCAGGCTTTGGCGCAGGCGGGCATGACCCTCAACGACATTGACGCCATTGCCGCCACCTACGCCCCCGGCCTCATCGGCGCGGTGCTGGTGGGGGTCAACTTTGCCAAGAGCGCGGCGCTGGCGTCGGGGGGGAAGCCCCTTGTCCCCGTCCACCACGTCCGGGGACACATCGCCGCCCTCTATCTGACCCATCCCGACCTGAAACCTCCCTTCCTCTGCCTGTGCGTTTCCGGCGGCACCACCGCCATCGTCCATGTTCAGGACTACACCCGCATGGTCGTTCTCGGCGCTACCCGGGACGACGCGGTGGGCGAGTGCTTTGACAAGGTGGCCCGGGTGCTGGGTCTGCCCTACCCCGGCGGGAAATATATGGACGACCTCGCCCGGCAAGGCCGCGACACCGCCTATCCTCTCCCCGGCGCCCACGTTCACGGCGCGCCCATGGATCTCTCCTTTTCCGGGCTGAAAACCGCCGTCATCAACCTCATCCACAATGCCCAGCAGAAGGGGGAGACCCTCTCCCTGCCCGATCTGGCCGCGTCCTTTTCCAAAACCGTCAGCGACGCCCTCATCCCCCGCGTCCTCCACGCCGCCGCCGAGACCGGTTGCCGCCATCTCGCCGTGGCGGGCGGCGTCGCCGCCAATTCCCGCATCCGCGCAGATCTGGAAACCGCCTGCGGCGCAGCGGGCCTGCGTCTCTTCCTTCCCGCGCTGGAGCTCTGCGGCGACAACGCCGCCATGATCGCCGCGCAGGGCTATTACGAGTATCAGGCGGGCCATGTTGCGTCCTCCTCCCTCAACGCCTACGCCACCCGCGATCTGGAAGCCGGCTGATGAAGGGCGGCCGCCGGCATCTTGCAATTTCCTCCCATTTCTCCCCATTTTTGTGATTATGTAAACGACAGAGCGACCCCATCTGGAATGGGGTCGCTCCCTGTTTGTGGAAAACTATGTGGAAATGTGGATATTCCGAGGTACTGTCCAAACCTGTACCCCAAGTCTCGCCTAAAATGGGAAATACAGAGGGTAATGCCCGCTTATTTCCACAAATTATGTAAACTATTTTCTCTCCTGTTCCCTCTAACCCGCCTTAAAATTCCTCGATTCGACGATTTTTTACAACCCAGCTTTTCCCACTGTGTTTTTCTCCTTCTTCATGTTGCAAGTCCTCCATCACTCATTACAATGGGCTATCAAATTGCAAAAAATCGGCGGCGCAGTGCGCCGCCGATGGAGGAACTGTTTTCAGTTCAAAGGGACTGTCACATCAGGCGAACGGTATAATAGACCGCCGCGCCGAACAGCCATGCCACCACTAAAAGCAGCGCCCAATAGGCCGCCGCCGCTCCCAGCAGCAGCGCCGCCAACAGGGCACACAGGGTCACCGCCCCGGCCACATACAGCAGCGCGTAGTTGGCCTTTTTCGCCAAGATCCGCCGCTTGCCCAGCTTACCGTCCCGCCGCTGAAGCACGAAGGTAAACACGCCCAAGCCCACCACCGCGAGGGCACACAGAGCCAGCATCACATACGCGGCCTTTTCCTGCAGGAAGATCAGCTTACGGTAGCACCACATGGCAAACAGGGCGACGCCCCCCTGAAGGGCTACTAAGAAAAATTCCCGCTGGTAGAGGTAGTAGATCAGCGCCAGCACCGCCGCCGCAGGCACAGACACATACAGGAACTGCACGCCAATGGTACGCAGGAGACTGGCGACCATAGAACAGCCAAACAGCACCGCGGCCGCAACGGTCAATGCGCCGGGCACAAAGGTCGCTCCGCCCTTTTTACGCCGCAGCCACCACCAGATGCCAAGGGCAACCGCCGCGGCCAAGCTGACCCATGCCAGCACCCGCAGCATCACCGCCAGCGTGTACGCCATCGACGCTCCACCCTCTAAGTTAATGTAAAAGCGGTTGAGGAGCAAAAGGAAGAACTCAAGGAGTACCGCGCCGCCAAACCACCACAGCACCCGGTTCAGCGCTTGCTCTTCACGGCGTTTTTTCTCTGCGCGTTCTTCTTTGTTCACTCTGACCAGTCCCTTCTCCCATATATCGTTTTTGTCATCATACCATCATTCGCGCGTTTTTGCAAGGGTCTTGTATACAACAAACCCTCCGCGTTTAGACGGCGGAGGGTTTGTATTTGTTCCAAAGGTTTTTCAGCCCAGACGGATCGCACCCACGAAATAGCGGATGTCCTTGTCCCGCAGAGGCACGCACACCACGCCGGTCTTGCGGTCGGCGGCGTGGACGATCATGCCGTTTCCGGCGTAGATCTCCACATGGGAGGTGGGATAGCCCGCGCTGTACGCGGGGTCGCAAATGAAGATCAGGTCGCCGGGCTGCAGCTGGCTGATGGAGGTGATGCGCTGGCCGGGCGCTGTCCGCCACTGGGTGGAGGAGCCGCCGGACAGGAGGATGCTGCCGCCGCTGGCCTGCTTGACGCAGTAGTATGCAAAGCCGGAGCAGTCAAAGGAGTTCGGGCCTTTCGCGCCGCTGCGGTAGGACTTGCCCAGATGCTTCATAGCCTCGTTCACGATGCTCTGGCCCAGAACAGAACCGGCCTTGGGCACGGCCTGATCCACCAGCACGTCCCCGTCCTTGCGGGTGCCCTTGTCGTCGGCAGTCAGGGTGATGTAGTCGCTGCTCACATACCCTTCGCTGCCGTTGTATGCGATCTTGTACCAGCCGTCGTACACGCCCAGCACCTTCACGCTCGTCCCGTTTTGGAGCTTGGTGGCCACGTTATATGTAGTGCCCGCGGCGACGCGAACATTGAGGGGGTCGCCCTCAGTGGTGACCATGCCCCAGCCCAGATCCTTCTCTACTCTGGCTTCCACATCCACAAAGCCGGAGGACATATAACCGATCTGGGTGTCGAAGTCGACCTTATACCAACCGTCCTTCTCCTCCAGCACCACCACGGTCGCGCCCTTCTTGGCGGTGGTGATCACCTCGGCCTCAATACCTACATCCTTGCGGAGACGAAGCCCGTCTCCTTCCACCGTGCCCACGCCCACGCAGGCCGCGTTGGCGGAAATCACGGTGGAACACATCAAAACTCCGGCCATCACAGCCCCGATAATATGCTTGCCTCTCACTGTTTGTCCTCCTTATCTTTCGTAAACCCGTCTGCTTCGTCGTTCCCTCTGCTTATCTTACGTGCCGGTCTTGCTTTTACATGGTGGTCAGCGCCCGCTCCAACCAGATCGCGCCGATGTCCATGGCGGCATAAAGGCTGTCCTTTTCCGACTTTTTCACCACCCGGTCGCGGGAGCGAAGGTCGGGATCGGTGAGCTGCAGCTGGATGCTCACCTTGGTGGGTACGTCCAGATCGTCCACCTTTTTGCTGTCGTTGATGGTCAGCAGGATAATATATTTCTCGGCCATGCTGCCGTAGTAGATCATGTTGTCCTTGCGCCGCAGGGGATGGCCCTTATACTCCAAGGGAAGTTCCTTTTTCGCCATGAGTGACCTCCTGTAAAAACTGTAACCGTATTGTAACACTTTGAAACCATTTTGTCAACAGATAAAAACGCATAATTTGCCGGGGCTACACGTCCTCTTCCTTAGTGACTTCCCCCTCCACGGCGCCCAGCTCCTCTAAGACACGCTTGCCGTAGTAGGTCACGCGGGTGACGGTGACCAGATCGCTGATGCCTTGGTAGATCAGCACACCGCCCACGATGCGGATGACCAACAGCGCGCTTTGGAAGGGGTTGAACATCACCACAAGGCCGAAGAGCAGCGTGACCACCGCCAGCAGCGCGGCGATCCACCACCGCTCCATCCCCAGCTCCTTGAGCTGGAAGGCCCGCTTGAGGCTGATACAGCTGTCCACCACTACGACCGCGCCCAGCGCCACCGGGAGGATGGCCAGCACCTTTTCGGGGCTGCTCAGGGCAAACACGCCCAGCGCCACGGCGCACAGCCCCGCCAAAAGGTACACCGCGCCGCTGCCCCAGCCCTCGTCTCCGCGGGTAAAGAAGCCGATGATCTGGAAAATGCCATAGCCCAGAAGCAAAATGCCCAGCAGCGTACACAGCACGTTTCCCGTGGTGTCCGGCCACGCCAGAAGCACCACCCCCAAAACCACATAGGCCAGAGCCGCAAGGATCAGATTCCACTTCACACTTTTCAGCCACTCTTTCATGCCCGTTTGCTCCCTTCCCATTTTGACGCAATGCGCCCAGTTTCCTATTGTATAGGGATATTGTACCAGATTTACATAATTTTTGCAACTACTACCCCTTGCGGCCCTTGCCCTGCCATGCTACAATATATACGATTTTTTACCAAGGAGGATCTTGCCATGCCAGTCACCGGCCGTCTCGCCCCCAGCCCCAGCGCCGA
>CARXAY010000120.1 GCA_949093475.1 uncultured Oscillospiraceae bacterium | reverse complement strand
GTTATAGCCGTAGTAGAGGGGGCGGATGCCGATAGGGTCGCGGGCGGCGAGAAACTCCCCTGTCTGGCCGTCATAGAGAACGCAGGCGAACTCCGCGTCCAGCATGGCGAACATCCCCGTTCCATACTCCCGGTACATGGGCAGCAGGATCTCGCAGTCGGAGTCGCTTTGAAAGACATATCCCTTGGCCGCCAGCTCCGCCTTTCTCTTCTCAAAGCCGTAGATCTCCCCGTTGCAGACGCAATAGCTTCCGTCCAGAGCGAAGGGCTGCATTCCCTCCGGGTGAAGGCCCATGATGGCCAGACGGTGAAAGCCCAGCAGGCCGTTTCCCGCAGGCAGGATGCGGGTGTCGTCCGGGCCGCGGGACTTGGTCTGTGCAAAGGCCGTCTCCAGACCTGCAAGGTCGGGCACAGCACCGCAGTAGCCGATGATGGAACACATAGTAAACGCCTCTTTTCCGCCCGCTGAGGGCTGGTGTTTGTCTGCGCCCGCAGGGGTGCAGAGCTTAGAGCTTGATCGGATAATAGCCGGTGAAGCAGCCGTCGCAAATGCCGCAGGACAAGTCGGGAGTCATGCGGCGGAGTGCGTTCAGGCTCAAAAAGCCCAAGCTGTCCACGTCCAACTGCGCCCGCATTTCCTCCAAGGAATAGTTGCAGGCGATCAGTTGGCTCTTGTCCGGAATGTCCGTGCCGAAATAGCAAGGGGCAATAAAGGGCGGCGCGGAGGAGCGAAAATGGACCTGCGTCGCCCCCGCTTCCCGCAGAAGAGTCACGATCTGCCGGGAGGTCGTGCCCCGCACGATGGAGTCGTCGATCATCACCACCCGTTTCCCCTTCACACAGCTTTGGAGGGGGCTGAGCTTGATGTGTACCGCCTGTTCCCGGTGATCCTGACCGGGGGTGATAAAGGTGCGGCCGATGTAGCGGTTTTTCACCAGCCCCACCCCGTAGGGGATCCCCGACGCCTCAGCATAGCCCATGGCGGCGTCCAGTCCGGAGTCGGGAACACCGATGACCACGTCCGCCTCCGCCGGGGATTCCTCGGCAAGAAGCTGCCCCGCCCGCCGCCGCGCCTCGTGGACGGACTGGCCGCAGATCACCGAGTCGGGGCGGGCGAAGTAGATCTGTTCAAAGATGCACAGGTGGCCCGAAGAGGCGGGCTGCTGCACGGTGCGGACTTCTCCGTCCTCCACCACCACGATCTCGCCGGGTTCGATGTCTCGCTCGAACCTCGCCCCTACGGCGTCCAGCGCGCAGGATTCAGAGGCAAACACCACCGCTTCTCCCCGCCGGCCCATGCACAGCGGCCGAAAGCCCCACGGGTCGCGGGCGGCGATGAGCTTGCGGGGGGACATGACGATCAGCGACCACGCACCCCGCAGCTCCTTCAGGGCGCGGCGCACCGCCTCCTCCACCGACGGACAGCGCAGCCGGGCTTGGGCGATGGCATAGGCGATCAGCTCGGAATCGCTGGTGGTCTGGAAGATCGCTCCCTGATACTCATACTTGACCCGAAGCTCGTCGGCGTGGGGCAGATTTCCGTTGTGGGCCAAAGCCAGCGTCCCCTTGACGTATTTCAACGTCAGCGGCTGGGCGTTCTCCCGCCGCGCGCCGCCGGTGGTGGAGTAGCGCACATGGCCCACGGCCATCGTGCCGTTCAGCTCGTCCAGCGTGCGCTGGTCAAACACGTCCCCCACCATGCCCAGATCCTTGTGAAAGGAAAGCTCCCGGTCATTGATGGCGGCGATGCCGCAGGCCTCCTGTCCCCGGTGCTGCAAGGCGTACAGGCCGTAATAGGCGGCGCGGGCGCAGTCCCCCGCCGGGTCATAGATGCCAAAGACGCCGCATTCCTCATGGATGGGCATTTCCATCCCTCCCGTCAGCTTGTTTGTCCCCCGGCTTTGTCAGCGCAGGCTGGTGTAGCCCATGAGGTACTCGTCCACCTCTCGCGCCACGGCTCGGCCCTCGGCGATGGCCCACACCACCAGAGATTGACCCCGACGGGCGTCCCCGGCGGCAAAAACCTTCTCCACATTGGTGGCGTAGCCGCCGGGGGCTGTCGCGAAATTCGTGCGGCTGTCCCGCGCCACGCCGAAGGCTTCGGCGACGTATTCCTCCGGGCCGAGAAAGCCCGCGGCGATGAGGAGAAGCTGGCAGGGCAGCTCTTCCTCGCTGCCGGACACCTCCGCCATGAAGCGACGCCCGTTCTCCTCCTTCGCCTCCAGCCGCACGGTGACGATGGAGGTCAGCGCGCCCCTCTCGTCCGTCCGGCACTCCTTCACGGTGGTCTGATAGCGGCGGGGATCATGCCCAAACACCGCAATGGCCTCTTCCTGCCCGTAGTCGGTCTTTTTCACCTTGGGCCACTGCGGCCACGGATTGCTCTCCAGCCGCTTTTCCGGCGGACAGGGCATCATCTCCAGTTGGATCACGCTTTTGCAGCCGTGGCGGATGGCCGTGCCCACGCAGTCGTTGCCCGTGTCGCCGCCGCCCACGATGATTACGTCCTTCCCCGCCGCGTCAAGGTATGTGCCGGGGGTCAAACCGCCCGCCAGCAGGGCCTTGGTGGTGGAGGTGAGAAAGTCCACGGCAAAATACGCCCCCTCCACCCCCGCCGCGACAGGCAGGGTGCGGGGATTCTTCGCCCCGCAGCAGAGGATCACCGCGTCAAAGTCCCCGGCGAGGCTTTGAGCGGACACGTCCCGCCCCACATCACAGGAGGTGCGGAACACCACGCCCTCCTCCTCCATCAGCCTGACCCGGCGCTCTACGATGCGCTTTTCCAGCTTCATGTTGGGGATGCCGTACATCAAAAGTCCTCCGGGGCGGTCGCTGCGCTCAAACACGGTGACGCTGTGCCCCCGGCGGCCCAGCCGCTGGGCGGCCGCCAGCCCCGCAGGGCCGCTTCCCACCACCGCCACCCGCTTGAGCGTGCGCACCTTGGGCGGGCGGGGGGTGACCAGCCCGGCGGCAAAGCCCTCTTCGATGATGGCCAATTCGTTTTCCCGGATGGTGACCGGCTCACCGTTCAGCCCGCAGGTACACGCCGCCTCGCACAGCGCGGGACAGACCCGCCCGGTGAATTCAGGGAAGCTGTTGGTCTTACAAAGGCGGCGCAGGGCATGGCCCGGACTGCCGGTATACGTCAGGTCGTTCCACTCCGGCACAAGATTGTGGAGGGGACAGCCGGTGAACATCCCCGCCAGCTGCACCCCCGACTGGCAAAAGGGCACGCCGCACTCCATGCACCGCGCCGCCTGCCGCCGCCGTTCCTCTGTGGGCAGAGGCGGGTGGAACTCGTTCCAGTGTCTGATCCGCTCCAGCGGAGGCTGGCCGGGGGCGGCGCAGCGGTCATATTCCAAGAATCCCGTGGGTTTTCCCATTACCGGCCACCTCCTGTCACGGTGTAAAAGCCCTCGATCTCCGCTTCCTCGTGGGTCATGCCCCGCTCCTCAAACTGGGCGATGGCCTTCAGGATGCGGTCATAGTCTCTGGGGAGGATCTTCTTGAACTCTCCGGCGGCTTGGGGGAAGCGCGCCAGAATGGCCTTTCCCTTCTCCGAGCCGGTGGCGGCCACGTGCTGTTCGATCAGGCCGCGAAGCTCCTCTAAATCGTGCTTTTGGGCCACCGGTTCAATGGACACCAGCTCCTTATTGACCCGGAGATAGAGATCCCGGCGGGGATCCCACACGTAGGCGATGCCGCCGCTCATCCCTGCGGCGAAGTTCTTGCCCGTCTCTCCCAGCACCACCACCCGACCTCCGGTCATGTACTCGCAGCCGTGGTCGCCCACGCCCTCCACCACCGCCGACGCGCCGGAATTTCGCACGGCGAAGCGTTCCCCCGCCACGCCGGCGATGAACGCCTTCCCGGAGGTCGCTCCGTAGAGGGCCACGTTGCCGATGATGATGTTCTCCCCCGCGTCAAAGCGCGCGCTCTTGGGGGGATACACCACTAACTTGCCCCCCGACAGACCCTTGCCGAAGTAGTCGTTGGAATCTCCCACCAGCTCCAGCGTCAGCCCCTTGGGGATGAACGCGCCGAAGGACTGTCCCCCGCCGCCGGTGCAGCGGACGGTAAAGGTATCCGACTCCAGACTGTCCCCGTGGAGGCGGGTGATGTCCGAGCCGAAAATCGTTCCCACCGCCCGGTCGGTGGAGCTGACCGCCAGAGAAAGGGCCTTCTTTTGTCCCTTTTTTAGCGCTCCGCCCAGCTTGGCAAGAAGCACGGACATATCCACCGTCTCTTCCAAATGGAAATCATAGACATCCGCGGGGTCAAAGTGGGTCTTGTGTTCACCATCCGAGGGAGGCGCGTCCAAAATGGCGGAGAGATCCACCGTGGCAGCCCGGCGGTTCGCCGCGTGATCCCGCTTTTTCAGCAGATCGGTGCGTCCCACCAGCTCCTCCACGGTGCGGACGCCCAACTTTGCCATATGCTCCCGCAGTTCCTGCGCGATAAAGCGCATAAAGTTCACCACATATTCCGGCTTGCCCCGAAAACGCTTGCGAAGCTCCGGGTTCTGGGTCGCCACGCCCACGGGGCAGGTGTCCAGATTGCACAAGCGCATCATCACGCACCCCATGGTGACCAGCGGCGCGGTGGCAAAGCCGAATTCCTCCGCTCCCAACATACAGGCGATGGCCACGTCCCTGCCGGTCATCAGCTTGCCGTCGGTCTCCAGCACCACCCGGGAGCGCAGGCCGTTTTGGATCAGGGTCTGGTGGGTCTCCGCCA
>CARXAY010000119.1:1286-4771 GCA_949093475.1 uncultured Oscillospiraceae bacterium | reverse complement strand
CCTTCCGGGAGGGTGACGCTCACCGGCCGTCCCATGCGAAGGCGCACCTCCTCGATCCGTTCCCGCTCTCCTGCCGGAAGTCTCTCTACCGCCTCCCACAGCTTACTCGGCAGCAGCTCCCACACCTTTTCCAAGGCTGCGTCTCCCCTTTCGTGCTCGCTTGTCCCCATCCTATGAACGCCTGTCCCACTTTAGAAGGGAAACTTGTCCCACCCGTTTTTTGCGCGCAAAAAAGCGTCCGGCTTTTGCCGGACGCTTGAAATGACGCTATTTTCTAAAAAGGGAATCAAGCCAAAAACTTCTCCAAACGGTCGAGGCCCTCTTTGATGTTCGCCATGGAAGTCGCGTAAGACCAACGCACAAAATTGGGTGCGCCAAAGCCGGAGCAAGGCACTACCGCCACCAGTCCCTCTTTTAGGAACAGGTCGGCAAAATCATCGCCGTCATGGATAACAGCCCCGTGGATGGTTTTACCCACTAACTTCTCCAGATTCATCATCACATAAAACGCACCCTGAGGCTTGATGCAGCTCACGCCGGGAATGGCGTTCATCCGCTCCACGATGTAGTTGCGCCGCTCCTCAAAGGCGGTTCTCATGTCGTCGATATCGCTCTGTTCTCCCGCCAGCGCGTCCACTGCGGCCCACTGGGCGATAGAGCTGGGGTTACCGGTGGAATGGCTCAGATAGTTGGCCATGACCTTCGCCAGCCTCTCGTTGGTGGCGGCGTAGCCGATACGCCAGCCGGTCATGGCATAGGATTTGGACACGCCGTTGACCAAAATGGTGCGTTCCTTCACTTCCTCCCCCAGAGAGGCAAAGCTGGTGAACTTTGCACCGTCATAAACCAGACTGTAATAGATCTCGTCCGCGATCACATAGATATCCCGCTTGATACAAACCGCCGCGATCGCCGCCAGTTCTTCCTTGGTATACATCATGCCGGTAGGATTGGAGGGGTTATTGAGGATCAGCGCCTTAGTCTTGGGAGTAATGGCCTCGTCCAGCTGTTCCGCCGTCATCTTAAAGCCGTGTTCCTCCGTGGCCGTGACCACCACAGGCTTACCGCCCACCATGTTCACCATCTCATAATAGCTCACCCAGTAAGGCGCAGGCAAGATCACCTCGTCCCCCGGATTCACCAGACACCGCAGCGCGATGTAGACGTTGTGCTTCGCCCCGCTGGCGGCTACGATCTGGGTCGGCTTGTAGTCCAGCCCGCAGTCCTCCTTCAGACGCTTACAGGCCGCCTGACGCAGCTCCATCATTCCCGCCGCAGGGGTGTAACGGGTCTTGTTATCCAAAATCGCCTTGATACCCGCCAGCTTAATATGATCCGGCGTGTCAAAATCCGGCTCACCTGCGCCAAATCCGATGACGTCGATGCCGTCAGCACGCATCTGCTTAAACAGTGTGTCGATGGCCAGAGTAGTCGAGGCGTGTACCCCCTCGGCCAAATGGGAAAGCTCTTTCATGGTTCAGCCACTCCTTTCGGGACGTTATGACATATTATATGCGCCCTCTTGCAAAAAGGCAAGGAAAACTTTTGTAAAACCCGTCAAAAATGAAAGCCTGTCATTCTTATCATTCATTTTCAACAGTTATGACTGGTCGCAAGCCGGAAAATTTGGGCAAAAAACATCCGAAGCGGATCTCCGCTTCGGATGTGGTCGGTCAAGCTCTATGGTAAAGGTCATTTCCAAGGCTGTCGATGGCTACGGTGAGGGGCAGGTCGCGCACTTCCATACGTTTCACGCTCTCGCAGCCCAAGTCGTCAAAGGCAATGACCTGCGCGTCCTCCACCCGCTGGGCGATCAGCGCACCCGCGCCGCCCACAGCCGCGAAGTACACCGCGCCGTTGCGGCGAATGGCGTCCACCACCTCCGGCGCGCGTTCCCCTTTTCCGATCATGGCCCGCAGGCCCAGATCCAACAGCCGCGGTGCGAAAGGATCCATCCGCCCGGAGGTGGTCGGCCCGCAGGAGCCTACCGCAAGTCCTTGCTGCGCGGGGGTAGGCCCGGCGTAGTAGACCACAGCTCCCTCCAGAGAAAACGGCGTCTCTTTCCCCTCGTCCAAGAGAGCAAAAATACGCTTATGCGCCGCATCCCGCGCCGTATAAACCGTTCCGGATAAAAGCACCCGGTCTCCGGCGCGCAGCTGCGCTGCCCGTTCCCGGGTCAGCTCCTCTACACGAAGGGAGATCTCGCCGCCGTTCATCTCCCGCTGTGGCGACCGTCCCACCCAAAAGGGCGGCGGCGCTCCCCGGAGCGGTCGATGGCGTGTTCCACCGTCCGTTCTCCGCCGGATGTTCTCTGTCCGTCGGCCTGATTCTCCGCCTCCACGGCGATGTCCTCCAGCCGGCGGCCGTGGTCGTCCAGTTCAGCGGAGACCGCCTCCAGAGACTTGGAGGTGCGCTCCATCTCGGCAGTCGCGTGAGAGAGCGTCGCAGACACATCCCCGCACAGTCTGGCGTAGCTGGACTGCGCCTGACGCAGCCACTGGGCTACCTTGCGGCGGGTCTGGGCGGCCTCCTCCTCGCCGGTCTTGACGATGATCTGGGCGCGCTTGTGGGCGTCCAGCTCGATGCCGGCGGCCTTGTCCTTCAAGGTCTCGTAGGCTCTGGCGGCGGGGGCCATGCGGTCGGCGGCCTCCTGAAGGACTGCCATATCCTGCTGGGCGGCCTGAAGCTGCAGCCGCAGGGCGTCCCGCTCCTTTTGAACCTCTAACAGCGTCTGTCTGACCTCCTCCAGCTCCTCTCTGGAGCGCTGGGCGGCTTTTTCTGCGGCCTGCGCCTCCGAGCTTGCCAGAGAGCCCTTTTC
Source organism: uncultured Oscillospiraceae bacterium (assembly GCA_949093475.1). Lineage (GTDB taxonomy): Bacteria > Bacillota > Clostridia > Oscillospirales > Oscillospiraceae > MGBC124762. Next base: position 1,953 of record CARXAY010000119.1, on the reverse strand, counting down.
CTCCAGACTGGAGCGCTGGTCGCGTTCCCGCTCCAGTTCTCCCTTTACACTCTTGATCTTGGCCGCATAATCCTTGTGTACCGCTTCGATATACTGCATCACATCCTGACGGTTAAAGCCAAAGGCAGCCGTGCGAAAACGGTGTTCCGTTGCGCTCATACGCGCCCTCCTATCCCAAAGTGGGTACAAATTTCGCCAAACTTCTGTGTCATTTTACCACATTCTTTCCCTTCTGGCAAGCACATTCTCCCGGTATCTTCCACTAAAATTGCCCTGTGTCAGGATTTCTCATACATCTCCCCTTTGCGCCATTGACGGCGCGGGTCATATAGTGGTATAATATTTTGAAATTTTGTGGAAACGGAGGTGTATCCCATGTGGGTAGCCGACGGCTGGCGCGACTATCGTCTTTTGGACTGCAGCGGCGGCGAAAAGTTAGAGCGCTGGGGAGCGTATACTCTGGTGCGTCCCGATCCGCAGGCGATCTGGCAAACGCCCCGCAAAAATCCCGCTTGGCGCACCCCCAACGCCCGGTATACCCGCTCCTCCACCGGGGGCGGACAGTGGGACAAGGGAAAGCTCCCTGAGCGCTGGACGGTCTCTTATAAAAGCCTTATCTTTAACATCAAGCCCATGAACTTCAAGCATACGGGTCTCTTTCCCGAAC
>CARXAY010000119.1:0-1276 GCA_949093475.1 uncultured Oscillospiraceae bacterium | reverse complement strand
GTGCTCAACCTCTTTGCCTATACCGGCGGCGCTACCGTCGCCTGCGCCGCCGCAGGGGCAAGCGTCTGCCATGTGGACGCCGCCAAGGGCATGGTGAACTGGGCCAGAGAAAATGCCCGTTCTTCCGGGTTGGAGGATGCGCCCATCCGCTGGATCATCGACGACTGCGGCAAATTCGTGGAGCGGGAGATCCGCCGGGGGCGCAAGTATGATGCAGTGATCATGGATCCGCCCAGCTATGGCCGTGGCCCTTCGGGGGAGGTTTGGAAGTTAGAGGAAAACCTGTGGCCCTTTGTGGAGCTGGTCTCCGGCGTACTCAGCGATGACCCCCTCTTCTTTATCATCAATTCCTACACCACCGGGCTCGCCCCATCGGTGCTGACGTATATTTTGGAATCCCTTGTGACTCCCCGCTTCGGCGGCCATACCGTCAGCGACGAGCTGGGCCTTCCCGTGGAGGACACCGGGCTGGTTCTCCCCTGCGGCGCAACGGGCCGGTGGGTCAAGGAGGGGAAAGCATGACCGACGCGATCATCAACGTACAAGACCTCTGTTTTTCCTATGCCGCCGGCCAAGGGGAAGCCCCTGTTGTGCTGGACGGTGTGACCTTGTCCATTGACCCGGGCTCTTTTGTGGCGGTGCTGGGCCATAACGGTTCAGGCAAATCTACTCTTGCCAAGCATCTCAACGCGATTTTGCTGCCCAGCGGCGGCAAAGTCTATGTTCAAGGGATGGATACCGCCGACGAAAGCCTTCTTCTGGACATTCGCCGGGCTGTGGGCATGGTGTTCCAAAACCCGGATAACCAGATCGTCGCCAACGTAGTGGAGGAGGACGTGGCCTTTGCCCCGGAGAATCTGGGTGTTCCCTCTGCGGAGATCCGCCGCCGGGTGGATGAGGCTCTGGAGATGGTGGGCATGAGCGATTACGCCACCCATGCCCCTCACCTGCTCTCCGGCGGACAAAAGCAGCGCATCGCCATTGCCGGCGTCATTGCCATGGAGCCGGCCTGTATCGTCATGGACGAGTCCACCGCCATGCTGGACCCCTGCGGGCGGCGGGAGGTGCTGGACACGGTCCGGCGGCTGAACCGGGTCAAGGGCATGACCATCGTCCTCATCACCCACCACATGGACGAGGCCGCCCAAGCCGACCGCTTGATCGTCATGCAAAAGGGTAAGATCGTCCGGGACGGCACACCGAAAGAAGTGTTTGCTCAGGTGGAGGAGCTGAAGGCGGTGGGCCTCACTGTTCCCGACACCGTAGAGCTTTGCTG
>CARXAY010000118.1 GCA_949093475.1 uncultured Oscillospiraceae bacterium | reverse complement strand
CCGTTATCGTGACGATTCTGGCTTTGCTGCTGCTGCTGGTGATGGCATTGCCTGCGGCTTACGCGTTGTCCCGCATGGAGTTCCGAGGCCGCAAGATCCTGAATCTCTGCTTTACCGCAGGGCTGTTTATCAACGTAAGCTACATCGCAGTGCCTATCTTCCTGCAACTTAATGACGCCAGCAAGTGGGTCAAAAGCGTATTTGGCGGGTTAGATGGTATTTTCCTGAACAATTTGGTGGTGCTGGCGATCGTCTATGCCGCCACAGCGCTGCCCTTTACCATCTACCTGCTGTCCGGTTATCTGGCCACTCTGCCCCACGATTTTGAAGAGGCCGCCTACATTGACGGCGCGGGCTATTTCAAGACCATGACCCGCATCATCTTCCCCATGGCGAAGCCGTCCATCATTACCATCATCCTCTTTAACTTCCTGTCCTTCTGGAACGAATACATCGTGGCGTTGAACCTGATGACCGACCAGAGCAAGTACACGCTGCCTCGCGGCTTGGTGGATCTGGTCTCCGCCGGGCACTCGCCGCAGGAGCTGGGCCGTCTGTACGCCGGACTGGTGCTGGCGATGCTGCCTGTCTTGATCCTGTATATCTGTGTGCAGAAGAAGCTGACTCAGGGCATGACCGTGGGCGGTCTGAAAGGTTAAGGTGAGCGATATGATTAAATTCTGGAAAGAGCATACCGCTTTGCGCGTGACTCTGATCGCCGCTTTCTTTGTCGTTGGCTTGGTCTTGATCTTCGCCGGGTGGAAGATGACGGCCAGCGTGACGGGTCTGCTCATTATGACGGTTGGTTTGGCGCTGCTGCTGGCGGCGCTCTGGCTCTATAACAAGCCCTTCCAAGATCCGAAAGCCCCCCGCGAAAAAAAGAAGAAGTAAGCATTGCTTTGCCCTTTAGGAGGAACAATCATGAGCGAAAATCAACGCAAAAAGGGATTTGTGACTATTCCCACTGATGTGGACGTCGTCCCTGAGACCTTGGCTTTGTTGGAGCGGTGGGGCGCTGACGCGATCCGCGATTGCGACGGCACCGACTATCCCGAGGAGCTGAAGAGCGTAGACGCAAAGGTCTACTCTACCTATTATACCACCCGCAAAGATAACGCATGGGCCAAGGCGAATCCCGATGAGGTACAGCAATGTTACATCATGACCGGATTTTATACCGCCCAGTCAGACGAGTTGTCCATCCCCTTGATGAAGGGCGTCAGTCCTGAATTGATGGAGGTCAACACACGGGATGACATCAAACGCTGGTGGGAGGTCGTTGACCGCACGACCGGCGCGGTGGTAGACCCGGCCCAGTGGGAGTATGACAAGGCGACCGGCTGCGTGACCGTACACAAGGCAAATGCCTTCCACGAGTACACAGTCAGCTTCCTTGCCTATCTCATTTGGGATCCGGTGCATATGTTCAACGCGGTGGTCAATGACTGGAAGGACTTTGAGCATCAGATCACCTTCGATGTTCGTCAGCCCAAGACCCACAAGTACACGATGGAGCGGCTGCGGAAGTTCATTGCAGATCATCCCTACGTCAATGTGATCCGTTACACCACCTTCTTCCATCAGTTCACGCTGATCTTTGATGAACTGAAGCGGGAGAAATATGTGGATTGGTACGGCTACTCCGCCTCCGTCTCTCCTTACATTCTGGATCAGTTTGAAAAGGAGGTCGGGTACAAGTTCCGCCCCGAGTACATCATCGATCAGGGCTACTACAACAACCAGTACCGCGTTCCTTCCAAGGAGTTTAAGGACTTCATGGCGTTCCAGCGCAGGGAAGTGGCAGCCTTGGCCAAGGAAATGGTGGACATTACCCATGAACTGGGGAAGGAAGCCATGATGTTCTTGGGCGACCACTGGATCGGCGTAGAGCCTTACATGAATGAGTTCAAGTCCATCGGGCTGGACGCCATCGTTGGCAGCGTGGGCAATGGCCAGACCCTTCGCATCATCTCGGATATCGAGGGCGTGAAGTATACCGAAGGCCGCCTGTTGCCCTATTTCTTCCCCGATGTGTTCCATGAGGGCGGCGATCCCGCTAAGGAAGCGAAGATCAACTGGGTCACCGCCCGGCGCGCCATCCTCCGCAAGCCGATTGACCGCATCGGTTACGGCGGCTATCTGAAGCTGGCCTGCCAGTTCCCTGATTTCATCGACTATGTGGAGCAGGTGTGCAATGAGTTCCGCGAACTGCGGGAGAACATCAAGGGAACGACGCCCTACTGCGTCAAGACCGTCGCGGTACTTAACAGTTGGGGCAAGCAGCGCTCTTGGGGCTGCCACATGGTACACCACGCCATTTACCACAAAAAGAATTACGGCTATGCGGGGATCATCGAATCCCTGTCCGGCGCGCCCTTCGACGTGCGGTTTATTAGCTTCGACGACATCAAGGCCGATCCCAAGGTGCTGGATGACATCGACGTCATCATCAACGTGGGCGACGGCGACACCGCTCATACCGGCGGAGAAGCATGGGCCGACAGCAAGATCGTTTCCGCCATCCGCGGCTTTATCTGGAACGGCGGCGGCTTCATCGGTGTGGGTGAGCCCTCCGGCCACCAGCATCAGGGTCACTATCTCCAGCTTGCCACTGCGCTGGGCGTGGAGAAGGAGACCGGCTTCACCCTTGGCTATGACAAGTATAACTGGGATGAGCATCCCGACCACTTCATTCTGGCCGACTGCACCAAAGAGGTGGACTTCGGCGAGGGGATGGACAGCATCTACGCGCTGGAGGGGGCGACCATTCTGGTTCAGCGGGACAAGGAAGTCCAGATGGCGGTCAACGAGTACGGAAAGGGCCGGTGCGTGTATATCTCCGGTCTGCCCTATTCCTTCGAGAACAGCCGCGTACTCTACCGCGCCATCCTTTGGTCTGCTCACGATGGGGACAACCTCCACAAGTGGTTCTCCAGCAACTTCAACGTGGAAGTTCACGCCTATGTGAAGAACGGCAAGTACTGCGTGGTCAACAACACCTATGAACCCCAGACCACCACGGTCTACAAAGGGGACGGATCCAGCTTTACGCTGGATCTGGAAGCTAATGAGATCCGCTGGTACGAAATCTAAACACAGTTTTTCCCTTGGAACGCCCCTGCCAAATCCGGCAGGGGCGTTCTTGTGATTGTGACAAGAAAGACGCACTTTGAACCAAGAAATTGTTGCAATTCGCCAAGGGAAGGTGTATAATATCCCTAACTGCAAAGACCAAGGGGTCTTTGCGTCCCGAAGGTCTCCTTCGGGACGAGGCACGTTATCATCTGCCCGGAGCGGGGGCAGGAAATGAGGAGGTCATTTCACATGAAGGAAACGGTAAAGAGAAGGGCACGCAAGGGCATTGCCTTGCTGCTGGCGCTCACCATGCTGGTGAGCTGCATGGGGCTGACAGTTCTGGCTGCCCCCGGCGACGAGAGCCAGCCGACGACCGGTCAGCCGGAGCTGAAGCTCTGGTATGACGAGCCGTCCACCAAAACAGTGAGTGGCGGCGAGGATGACGTTTGGGAAAAGGCTACCCTGCCCATCGGCAGCGGCGATCTGGCAGCCAATGTTTACGGCGAGATTGCCACCGAGCGTCTTGTTCTCAACGAAAAGACCCTGTGGACAGGCGGCCCTTCGGAGAGCCGTCCCAATTATATTGGCGGAAATCTGGAGAATCAAGGCGAGTACGGCGAGCGTCTCAAGAGAGTCCAACAGAAGTTTCTGAGCGGGGATACTGCCGGCGGCGTCAGCGAGGCTGGCGGCCTTGTGGGCGCGGGCGGCGGCAACTACGGCTACTACTCCCCGTGGGGTGAGTTGAACATCGCCTATGACAGTCTGGCGCAGACGACCGAAACCTTTGCCGCCAAAGGGAATGTGCCGGCTAACAGTGAACAGGCCAACAATACTTACTTTAACACATCTGCTTTTACCTTCTCCGGCTCATGGTACGCGTATAACGACAACGACGGCACCCACCGCGGCCCGGCCAAGATGGAGACCAATGGGGATAACGACTATTTTACCCACACCTTTACCGTACCGACGGGCACGGTCGGCACGCTGGAACTGCATTGCGATACCTCCGGCAGCGGCGTCTTTACGCTGGAGTTTACGCAGAAGCCCAGCGGCTACACTCAGGCTGCTGTGGATACAGCGGCAAGCAGTGGTTTGCTCAAGTCCTTTAGCAACCTGATTCCCGGCACTTACACGATCAAGGGCACACGGAAAAGCGGGAGGCCCAATCTGGACTATGTCAAGCTCACCTGTATGCCTGAGGTCACGAATTATAGCCGTTGGCTGTCTCTGGATAACGCTCTGGCCGGGGTTGAGTTTGCGGCAGACGGCGTGAAGTATACCCGTGAGTTCTTTGCCAGCCACGCTGACAGCGTCATCGCGGCCCATCTGACTGCCAGCCAGAGCGCGACCATGACCGTGACCCTACCCAAGAAAATGAACACCAGCGCCACCACCGTGGTGGAGGGGAACGACACCCTGAAGCTCTGCGGGGAGTTGACCGACAACCAAGAGAAGTTCGCCTCCTTCGTGAAGGCCGTTCCTGACGACGCCAACACCACCGTGACGGCCACCGGCGACCACATCACCGTCACCGGCACGGGGGTCACCCTCTATTTCTCCGCCGCCACCGACTATAAGGCGGTGTTTCCCACCTACCGCACCGGGGAGACGGATGCTACGCTGGCCGCACGGGTGATGGCCAAGATCAACGCCGCCGCCGCCAAGGGTTATGAAGCTGTGAAGGAAGATCACTTGACAGACTATCACAGCCTTTATAACCGCATGGAGCTGAACAT
>CARXAY010000117.1 GCA_949093475.1 uncultured Oscillospiraceae bacterium | reverse complement strand
AACCAAACTGACGTTGGACAGCTCCCGCCCCCCGCACCCGGCGAGGAAAAGGAGGGAAAACGCCAAACATAGCATCTTTTTCATTGTTGATTTCTCCTATTTTCTGCGTTAAACGCCGCAGGGCGCAGCTTGACCCACGGCAGGGGCACGCGGAACAGGCTGTGTCCCTCCACCTGCGCCCCCGGTTGAGCCGCAAAGGGGGTAAGGTAGGCCACGCCGAAGCAGGTCAGCCCCGCCAAATGCCCCACCAGCACCGCCGCGCCCAACGTGACCCCCAGCAGTCCGCCAAACCCGGCCGCCAGCGTCAGTCCCAGCCGCCAAAGGCGCATCCCGCCGGCAAAGTCCTGAGAGGGTATGGTGTACCCCGCCACGCCGGCCACCGCCACCACGATGAGTACCGCCGGCGAGATGATCTTGGCCTCCACCGCCGCCGAGCCTACCACCAGCCCGCCTAAGATGGATACCGTCTGCCCCAAATTTCCCGGCAGGCGCAGTCCCGCCTCCTGAATGATCTCGAAGGCCAGCAGCAGCATCACCGCCTCAAACAGCGTGCCGAAGGGGACTTCCGCCTTGGCCCGAATGATGGCCTCCGCCAGTGGAAGGGGGATCATTTCCGGGTGGAACAGCACCGCCGCCACATAGACGGCGGGCAAAAACAGGCTCAGAAGCATCGCCCCGTAGCGCAGCACCGTCAGGCAGCGGGACACGATCCAGTTGTCCGTGCGGTCCTGCTCCGCCGCCAAAAACAGTCCCACCGTCCCCGGCAGCTGGTAGCCCAGCGGCAGGCCGTCCACGATCAGCCCCACCCGCCCCGCCAGCAGGTTGGCGGAAAAGCGGTCGGGCCGTTGGGTGGCCAACAGTTGGGGAAAGGGGGTCATCAGCTCGTCGCACAAATACTGCTCCATGTGGCCCGCGTTGATGACCCCGTCGATGTCCATCTCGTTCAGGCGTTCCTTGACCTCCGCCACGATCTCCGGCCGGGCGATCCCCTCCAGATAAAGCACATCCACCGGCGTGCGGGTCTGGCGGCCCACGATCTGCTCCTCCACACGCAGGTGGACGCTCCGCAGTCGGCGGCGCACCAGACTGGTGTTGGTGCGGATCCCCTCCACAAAGGAGTCCTTCCCCGCCTTGGCCGCCGGCTCGTCCTCCGGGTCGCCGATGGAGCGCTTCTCCTCGGTGGCCACGCCACACTTGAGGGCCTTGCCCAACTCCTCGAACCACAGCACCACCGACCCCTCCATCAGCGCAAACACCGCCTCGTCGGTGGTGGTCACCTCGCTCACCGACAGATTGTAGAGCGCGCCGGAGGCCAACAGGCAGAAGCACTCCTCCAGACTTGCCTTTCCCAAAGCCTCGTCCTGCGCCAAGGGCCGCAGAATATAGTCGTTGACCCGCTCCGAGCGCACCATCCCGTCCACCGCGCACAGGGTGACCACCCGCCCGGGGTCGCCCGCCAAGCGCAATTCCCGCGTGGTAAAGTCCACGCACCCCCGAAAGGCGTCCTTTAACGCCTCGGCGCTCAGCGGCGCGGCAAATACCGGCTCAGGCCGGGGGTGGGGATGCCCCGGCGCGCGCTTTCGGCCAAATATACCCATGGAAGCTCACCTCATTTGAGGTAGTTTGCCCCAGCCGCGGCCCTTTATGTCCCCAAGCAGGACGGAAACGCCCTGAAAAATTTTTTGGATTTAATACTTCCGTAACAACTCTTTTCAAACTTTTGTAACAACCCGTCTGTATCCTTATACTCGCAAGAGACTTCTTCTTTCATTCTATCCTCCAATCCAAACGGCAAAAACACCGGCCTTTGGCCGGTGTTTTTGTCGCTTGGATATTATATTGCTCAGGGCGGGAAACCCGGCCCGACCCAAATTCCGCGCTGCGCGCGAAATTTACGCCGCCCGCGGCGGCGGCCGGAAGGCCGCTGATCCCTTTTTCTTCTTACCGCCGCGTTTGAAAAAATCTGCCCAGCACCCCGGCGCACTCCTCCTCCAGCAGTCCGCCCCGCACGGCGGTGGCATGGTCGAGGTTTTCCGCAAACAGGTTGAGTACCGACCCGCAGCACCCGGAGCGCTCCTCCCTCGCCCCGTACCAGAGGTTGGTCAGCCGCGCGTTCCAGATCGCCCCCGCGCACATGGGGCACGGCTCCAAGGTCACATAGAGGGAACAGCCCGTCAGCCGCCACGACCCCACCCGGCGGCAGGCGTCCTCGATGGCCTCCACCTCCGCGTGGCGGGTGGCGGAGGAAAGCTCCTCCCGGCGGTTTCGCCCCCTGCCGATGACCTCCCCTTGAGGGTCTACCACCACGCACCCCACCGGCACGTCCCCGGTGGTCAGGCACTCCTCCGCCAGCGCCAGCGCGGCGCGCATATAGTCCTCATGGGTCATCCCCCCGCCCCCTGTCATACTTTTGCGTGTTGCCACATAGCTTGTCTTGTGCTATACTTCAAGTTCCGATCCCCGTTTCCATGCTATGGAGGGAATTTATATGATCCAACTGCTGTTGATCGCCGTCAGCCTTGCGCTGGATGCCATGGCCGTGTCCGTCTCCGTGGGCATCGCCAACCCCCGCGCCGCCCTCAAGCAGGGGCTTCGCATGGGCCTTTGGTTCGGCGCGTTCCAGTTTGGAATGCCCCTGCTGGGCTTCCTGTTGGGGCGCACCCTGTCCGTCTATGTGGAGGCTGTCGCGCCCTTCGTGGCCTTTGCCCTGCTGGCCTTTGTGGGCGGGCGCATGGTGCTGGATTCCCTGCAAAACAAGGACTGCCAGCTCCCGGAGGCCGCCGGCGACCTTACCGCCCGCCGCCTGTTTGCTCTGGCGGTGGCCACCAGCATCGACGCCTTGGCCGTGGGCGTCAGCGCGGCGTTCATGGCTCTCCCCCTGCTTCTCTCCTGCACGGTCATCGGCGTGACCGCCTTTCTGCTCTCCCTGCTGGGCACACTGGTGGGCAAAAAGCTGGGCTGCGTCTTTCAGCGCTGGGCGCAGGTGTTCGGCGGCTGCGTGCTGATCTTGATCGGCCTGAAATTTTTGATCGAACGGCTCTTTTTTTGATGTCACGCTCGCGTTGGACGCGCTTTCGCCGGTTCTTTCGCCGCCCTTCCGAAAATGCCGTTTGGCTGCGCCAAACCTGTTTTTCGGGTGCAGGCGGCTCCAAGCCCGGCGGCGCGTCTACGCTCGCGCTTCTACGGCCACATACTCACCTGATCGTCATTCTTCCTCCGGTTGGGGTCGAGTAAGTAGGGATAATCGGTGAAAATAGTCTCCATCAGTTCCTGAACCTCGCCGGGAATGGACAGATCCACATCCCGCAGGGAGGCATCGCGCACCTTTCCGCCCAAACGCAGCCGCACCTTGCGGCTCAGGAAGTCCAGCACTACAAAGCCGTCGTTCCCGCTCTTGGTAAAGGCTTCGGTGGTCTCAAAAAGGGTAAACTTGTCCCGCCACGGCGCGCCCTCGTAGGGGCAGAAGGACGCGCACAGGCCGCAGGCGCAGCACAGGGCGTCCAGATGGAGGATCTGGGGGTTGCGCTTGGTGAGGACGGTGATGGGCACGTTGGCCCGGTTGGGGCACACGTCCACGCAGCACTCGCACACCGTGGCGCACTCCAAGCAGCGGTGGCACTCCTCCTCCGCCTCGCCGGAGGGGAGGAGCTTCCCCTTCTTGCCCATCGCGCCGCCCCGCCGCCCGGCGGGGTGGGGATAGGGCTTGGCCGGGCCAAGGAGGCCATCCACCACCCGGTGGGCCGCGGCAATCGCGCCGGGCAAGTCCTCCCCGCCGTCTCCCAAAAGGAAGATGCGCTCGTGCATATCGTCTATGGAGGGCGCGCCCTCGTCCAGCGCGAGCTGATCCCCGTCCCATTCGTCCTCCGGGGTCTCCCGGGCGTCCACCACATGGCTGTAGCCCGTTTTCAGCAGCTTTTCCCCCTCGGGAACGGCCGCGCCGAGGCGCACGTCCACCTCCATCACGTCCAAAAGCTGCCCGTCCAAGTCGATGGCCTCGGCGGCCTTCGCCCCCTTGCGGCGCAGTGCGCCGCCCAGCGCCGCAGTATGCCCGAACAGGGTCACGGGCACGCCCCGGCGGGCAAAAAGGATGGCCGTGGCCATCCCCGCCGCGCCGCCGCCTAAAACGGCAATGCGCTGTCCCGTCAGCGGTTCGGCGGTCTCCAACCGGGCCAGCAGATCCTTCCACGCCGCGTCGGCGCACAGGGCCTCCGCCTCCCGGGTGGTCACCGCTTCGTCGTAAAACACCCGCGTACACCGCTCCCGGCAGGGCTGGTGGCAAAACGCCCCGGTCATGTGGGGCAAGGGATTTCGGTCAAGGATCACCTGAAGGGCGTCCCGGAAGCGTCCGTCGCTCATCAGCCGCAGTGCGCCGGGAATGTCCTCTCCAAAGGGACAACCACCCTGACAGGGGGCGGTGAAGCAGTCCATCATGGGCGGCTTCCCCGCCTGACGGGGGCGGGGCGGCAGCTCCTTGCGCCGGTAGTGAGGCTCTTGCTCCAGCGCGTCCGCCAACCCCCGCAGCTCCTCCGCCCTCGGCCCGTTCTCCGCCGCCGGGGACTTCACCGCCGCCAGCGTCCGGGCCATTTGCCGCAGGCGGAGATAGCCGCCGGGCTTGAGCAGGGTGGTACACACGCTGACGGCGGGAAAACCCTGCCCCGCCAGACGGGCCACGTTCAGCTGATCCGCCCCGCCCGCGTAATAAAGGGGCAGCCCGGGGCAGCGCTCCGCCACCTCCGCCGCCAGCCGCAGCGTCTCCGGGGCGAAGGACGGCCCGGTGCGCTGTGCGCCCTCCCCGTCCGGCGCGCTCCCGGACACCTCCACCCCAAGGGAGATCCCCTTGGCGGCGGAGG
>CARXAY010000116.1 GCA_949093475.1 uncultured Oscillospiraceae bacterium | reverse complement strand
CTGTGCCTTATGGCCTTGACGGGCACCTACGGCAATCTGTTTGAAGGGCCGGACATAGATAGCGGCCTGGTCCTTCCTATCCTGGCGGCGCAGTGGGAGGAGCGGAAAGACCAGACCACCCACGCCACCATCATACTTGCCCAAGTCAGGGAGGGCTATACAAAAGGCACCTTCGGCATGATGTGGGCGCCTGAATACAGCGAACCGTTCTATCAGGAACACCTCGAACTGGACGAATGGGGCGTGGGCACTCGCATCGGGCGGTCCTGGTGGCGGCGCAAGCTGGCTGATGATTCTCCTGTTCTCGTTTGGCAGGACCCGTCTATGCCTCAACAGGGCACGAAGGACATCGTCAGGTGGTGCAGCCTGCTCACCGACAACTACGCCATCGCCAAGTACAGGTTCAGGGATGTAGCTCTCTTACCCGGCGGGGAGGGTCAGCACGGCGAATGGTGCGTCACCGCCCAAACCTCCGATGGTGAGGACCAGCGTATCCTCTGGGTGGAGGAGGGCGAGGCTGAACCCGTTCTGGACGCCATCATTGAGGATAAGCTCCTCTACCACACGACTGACGCCGAGAAAATCCAGCACAATTGGGTCTATGACCTGACCACCGGGGAACGGCGGGAGAACTACCTTATTCCAACCGGCCCGGTGATTGGCTTTACCCCCACCGCCGGCTACTGGGACAACGGCATACTTGGAATCGCGCGCCACGAGATGGACTATTCCGCTCTGTGACCGAGCAGACAAACAGCGCAGCGGCCCGAGGGAACCTTCCCTCGGGCCGTTTCATCATCCTGCGAGGTTTATAAAACTTCGGACAGTTTTTATAAAACTTCTCACTATTGGTATAAAACAAGGCACAGTTATGCTAAAACGCTGGACTGTTGTTATAAAACAAGGGATAGTTATGCTAAAACACTAGACTGTTGTAATAAATCTCCGTGGGATGTTTATAAAACCCTGCACAGTAAAGCTAAAACGCCGACCATCTTTTATAAAAGCGGGAACTATTGAGCTAAAGCACCCCGGCATCTATATCCCCGCCAAGCCACGCCGCCGCCCTTATCGCCTCAATCGCACAACCAACTTTTGCCCTTTTGGAATGTTTGAACTGCACTCCATCCCGCAAACTTACCCCAAACCCTCATCCACACCTAAATGGAATATATAATTCCTTGACCGGGCCATCTACTGGTGGTATGATTTCTCATATTAGCTCGACAGACTTAGAATATAAAGGTGGCGCTTATGGATCATGCTGTGCCTGCATTCAGTTCTGCAGAGTATGACAGAAAGATCAAACAAACCTTACCGCATTATGAACAATTCTATGAGGAGGTCATAGAATTGGTGAAGGTTTTCCACCCTGACGCAGTGAGTTGGCTTGATATCGGTTGCGGAACAGGTAAGATGGGAAGTGTTGCATTTAAAAAAGTTGCCCTGAAACGGTTTGTCTTTTGTGATTCCTCCGAAGAAATGATAAAAATTGCAAAAAGGCGGTTTGGGCACTATCATGCAGAATTTTCTGTGCAAAATGTTCTGGAATTAGATTGCAGTGATGAATTTGATGTTATTACAGCAATTCAGATCAACCACTACTTGCATATGGATGAACGCAAGATCGCCTTGCAAAAATGTTATGAGGCGTTAAGGGATCACGGTCTGTTTATCAGTTTTGAAAACTTTGCACCATTTACCGATTTAGGAGCATCGGCATATTTAAAAAAATGGAAAAGATACCAGCTGCAATCAGGAAAAAGTCCAGAAGAATGTCAGTCTCACATAGATCGGTATGGCAAAAATTATTTTCCCATTTCAATAACAAGGAATTTAGACCTAATGCGAAATTGTGGATTCAAAGCAGTCGAGATATTGTGGCTTTCAAACATGCAGGTCGGCCTTTGGGGAATAAAATGATAGAGGAAATTTCATGGCAATAAAATCGGAAGCCGCTTCGCAAGGAAGCGGCTTCCGATCTTTTCTCGTTTGTCTGTCTTACTGGCCGTTGATCTCCCCGTAGAACTTGCTGTGAACCACCTGAACTGCCTTGTCGGCGTCCGCCGCGTCCACCAGAACGGAGACCTTGATCTCACTGGTGGAGATCATGTGGATGTTGATCCCCGCGTTAAACAGGGCTTCAAACATCGTGGCCGCCACGCCGGGGTTATGTACCATGCCCGCGCCCACGATGGACACCTTGGCAATGTTGTCGCTGACGTCGATGCGGTCGAAGTGGATGGCTTCCCGGTTCTCCTCCAGCAGGGCGCGGGCAGACTCCATGTCGTCCTTGGCGACGGTAAAGCTGATGTCCTTGCTGTCCTCGCGGCCGATGGACTGGAGAATGATGTCCACATTGATGTTGTTCTTTGCCAAAAGGGAGAAGATCTTGAACGCAATGCCCGGTTCATCCTCCAGACCCACCAGAGCCAACCGCGCCACATTCTTATCCTTTGCCACTCCGCTTACGTGTGTCTTTTCCATACCCTTCGCAACCTCCTTCACTTTTGTCCCCGGCTGTCCGGAGAAGCTGGAGAGCACCTCCAGCTTGACATTGTACCGTTTTGCCATCTCCACCGAGCGGTTGTGGAGCACCTGCGCGCCCAAGGTCGCCAGCTCCAGCATCTCGTCGAAGGTGATCTCATCCAGCTTGCGCGCGTCCTTGACCAGCCGCGGGTCAGCGGTGTAAACGCCGTCCACATCGGTATAGATCTGGCAGAGATCCGCCTTCAGCACCGCCGCCAGCGCCACCGCCGAGGTGTCCGAGCCGCCCCGGCCCAAGGTGGTGATATCGTCATACTTGTTGATCCCCTGAAAACCGGTGACGATGACAATGGCGTTCTTGTCCAGCTCCGCCAGTACCCGCTCCGCGTCGATCCGTTTGATCGCGGCGTTGCCGTAGACGGAATTGGTCTTCATTCCCGCCTGCCAGCCGGTCAGCGACACCACCGGGCAGCCAAGGCGCTCAATGGCCATGGCGCACAGCGCACAGGAGATCTGCTCGCCCGTAGACAGGAGCATATCCATCTCCCGCTTGGACGCTTTGGGGTTGATCTCGTTGGCCTTGGCGATCAGGTCATCGGTGGTGTCTCCCTGTGCAGACAGCACCACCACCACCTTGTGTCCCCGGCGGTAGGTCTCGGTGATAATGCGGGCGACATTGCGGATCTTGTCGCTGTCCGCCACCGAACTTCCGCCAAATTTCTGTACGATAAGTCCCATATCCTATCCCAACCTCTCTGGCCCTTTAGGCCGCAAAATCTCCTTGATATACGGAGCTTCGCCTCCGCCACATCTTATGCCAGATCGGCGCTTTCGTCCAGCACCCGGATCACGCTCAAGGGCGTCCGGCCGCCCAAGCGCTTCTCCAGCTCCACCTGCGTCATCGCTTCCGTAATGACTCCCACTTCTTCCTCGGGCGCACCGGGACGGCCCAGCGGCATGACGTTGCCCAGACACTCCAACTCCTTCAGCGAGCTGTTCAACCGCAAAAACCACTGGCTTTTCAGGGTCTCTGTACCCAGAACGTAGTCCTCTCCGCCCTCGCTCCACGAGAGATAGCGGCTGGTCTTGCGGTGCTGGGATGCGTCGATCACGTCTGCCACCACCGCGCTGGCGGTGGGCAGCTTGCCCGCGCCCCGGCCATAGAACATCACATCTCCAATGGCGTTGCCCCGGACGGTAATGGCGTTGAACACGTCCTCCACTCCCGCCAGAGGGTTGGCATCCCGCACCAGATGGGGGGCGACATAGGCCATCACCTTATCTCCCTGACGCAGCGCGCGGCCCAGCAGCTTCACCTTCATCCCTGCGGCGTTGGCATAGGACACATCCGCTAAGGTCACCTGCGTGATGCCCTTGGTGGGCACTTGATTCGGATACACGTGCCGGCCGAAGGCAATGGAGGCCAGAATACAGATCTTTCGGCAGGCATCCAGACCCTCCACATCGGCGGTAGGGTCGTGTTCGGCATAGCCGCGGGCCTGTGCCTCCTTCAAGGCTTCCTCAAAGGACAACCCCGTGCCGATCATGTGGGTCAAAATGTAGTTGGTCGTTCCGTTGAGGATACCGCGCACCTCGCTCAGCTTGTTGGCGGTCAGGCATTGGGACAAAGGATGGAGAATGGGGATACCTCCGCCCACGCTGGCTTCAAACAGGTAGCTGACCCCGTTGGCCTTTGCCAGCTCCAACAGCTCATGCCCGTGCTGGGCCACCAGCTCCTTGTTGGAGGACACCACGCTCTTCCCCGCCGCCAAGGCCCGGCGGGTAAAGTCCAGCGCCACCTTCGCGCCGCCGATGGTCTCCACCACCACGTCCACCTCCGGATCGCCCTCAATGATGGCAAAATCCTTGATGATCTTGTCGGCAAAGGGACTGTCGGGGAAATCCCGCACATCCAGAATATACTTCAGCTCCAATGCCTGCGCGGTTTTTTCCGCAATGGACGCTCCGTTTTGGGTGATGACCTCCGCAACGCCGGAACCCACTACCCCGAACCCTAAGATCGCAACTTTTGTCATTTACACTTCCTCCTATTGTCCCGCCGGGGTCTGGCAGTCCAGTACCCCGCTCACGTTTCGTATCCCGCCCAACAGTTCTTCCATCGGAAAGCGCAGCGCTGATGTCTCCACATCCAAAGACACCTCCGCCACACCGCCGGCCGGCACAGACTGGTTGATGGTCAGCACGTTTCCGCCCATGGAGGCGATCCCCTGAAGCACGTTGGACAATGCGCCGGGCTGATCCCTCAGCGTCAGCCTCAGGGTCACGATGCGCCCGCTGAGCATATCGTTAAAGGGCCGCACCGTATCCTTATACTTATAAAATGCGCTGCGGCTGATGCCCACCTTGGCGGTGGC
>CARXAY010000115.1 GCA_949093475.1 uncultured Oscillospiraceae bacterium | reverse complement strand
GGGAGGTGGTGACGGGCCACACCCTCCCCAACGGCTTGGACGTTCGGCAGGTGCGCGTCCCTCTGGGGGTCATCGGCATCATTTTTGAGGCCCGGCCCAACGTCACGGTGGACGCCGCCGTTCTCTGCCTGAAATCAGGCAACGCCGCCCTTCTGCGGGGGGGCAAGGAGGCCATCCACAGCAACCTCGCGCTGGGGCAGATTATGGGGGCGGCCTTGGAAACGCAGGGGCTGAGCGCCGGGTGCGTTCAGGTGGTGGAGGATACCTCCCGCCAGAGCGCCCAAACCATGATGAACCTCACCGAATATCTGGACGTACTCATCCCCCGGGGCGGCCGCGGGCTCATCCGCGCCGTCACTGCCGAGGCGAAAGTCCCCGTCATCCGCACCGGCGAGGGGGTCTGCCATGTGTTCGTGGACGAGACCGCCGATCTCGCCATGGCCGCCGACATTCTGGTCAACGGCAAGTGTTCCCGGCCCAGCGTTTGCAACGCGGTGGAGTGCGTGCTGGTGCATGAGTCGGTGGCGGCGGAGTTCTGGCAGCTGGCCCTGCCCAAGCTGGCGCAATACCATGTGGAGCTTCGGGGCTGCCCGCGCACCCAAGCCCTTGTGCCCCAAGCCGTACCCGCCACCGACGAGGACTGGGACAGTGAATACGGCGATTTCATTCTGGCGGCGCGGGTCGTGGACGGCTTAGAGGAGGCGGTGGCCTTCATCAACACCCACGGCACCCAGCACTCCGAGGCCATCGTCACCCGCGACCTGTCAAACGCCCGGCGTTTCCAGCAGGAGGTGGACGCGGCGGCGGTGTACGTCAACGCCTCCACCCGCTTTACCGACGGCTTCCAGCTGGGGCTGGGGGCGGAGATCGGCATTTCCACCCAGAAGATGCACGCCAGAGGGCCGATGGGCCTTCAGGCGTTGACCTCCACCAAATTCCTCATCACCGGCGACGGCCAGACCCGGTGGTAAGACATAAAAAGAAAAAAGGCGGACGATACGCTGTATCGTCCGTTCTTTTTTGCTTAAAACTCCGCTTCGTCCACATTCTCCGGGGTAAGAAGGACGGGAGTCAGGGCTTTGGGGGCAGGTTTTTCCCCCTTCAGCACCTTGGGTAAAAGCTCCGCCAAGCATTTCGCCGTCTCTTTGGGGGAGACGGTCACGGCGGCGTCCAGCTCGCCCAAGGCCAAATCATCCGCCACGGCCGGCTCATAAACAAGGCTCACGATCTTCACCTTGTCCCGCAGGCCCTTCTCTTGCAGGGTGTTCCACGTTCCCATCGTGCCCGCCCGGCTGACGCACACCACCGCGCTCACGTTCTCCACCTCATCCAGCGCGGTCTTTAAGTACCGTTCGGCGTAGACCGCCCCGCCCCAGGTGTAGTTGTTGCCGAGGATGTCCACCCGCTCCACCGAGAACACACGCCTGATCCGTTCTTCGGCGTCCTCGTCGGGCAGGTCGGTGAGGAGCAGCGCCCCCTGCCCCTCGGCCATGTTTTTCTTGAGATACCCGGCCAGCGTGCGCAGCTGCTCCGTCTCGTCCGCCCCCACATGGGAGGCGGTCAAACGGGCCGCGGCTGTCCCCGGCCGTTGGCCCACGGTGACCACCGGGCAGCGGGCCGCCAGCGCCTTGAGCGGCTCGTCCAGCTCCTCCCCCTCCAAAACCGGCCACAGCACCGCCGCGTCGGCGGCTTCCGTGCGTAAAAAGTCCTCGATCTGTCCCTTTTGCCCGGCGGCGCGGCCCTTGCTGTCATAGGAGATGAGCCGCCAGCCCCTCTCCGTGCAAAGCCCCTCTAAGTCAGAGAAGAGCGGCTCGCAGAGGGGGTCTGCGGACGAACCCAAGAAAACCACGGTCTGCTTTTCTGCCGCCGGAGAGGATGAGACCGCCTCTGTCTGTGGGGCAAAGAGGTCAAGGGACGCAACCAGCCGCAACAAAACCAGAGCGACGCATAAAAACGCCGCTCCGGTCAGGATCTTCATTCGGTTTTGAGAGAGGCCGCCCCTCACTTACGAACCACCGAAGTGGCCTCAAAGTTCCCGTTGGCGGTATAGCTGCCCCAAGCCTGAATGGTATCTCCCTCGTTCAGGCTGGAAATGCCCCGCAGGGTGTTGCTGGTGGTCACGTCCAGAATGGTCACCCCGCTGGGGATGTGGACGTTCTTGGGGACGGTCTGGCCGTTTTCGGTGATGAGGATGGTGGCGATGCGGGTCTGATCGTCCTTGGTGAGGATCGTGCCGGTGATGCTGTCCACCGCGCTGCTCGTCCCGGTGATCTCCACCGATAGCGCCCGCTCCCCTTCGGTCACCAGAGAGATGCTGCTCTGCCGGTGGGAGGCCAGATCGGCAATGGCCACGGGCTTGCCGCCCTTGACCACGGTGGTGGCGGTGGTGGCCGTGTAGGTGTGGGTGCTTCCGTCGGAGAAGCGGACGGTGAGCTGGATCGAGCCGTCATCGGGATAGGACACCGCGCTCAGCGTGCCGGTGACGTTGGCGGACTGGGGGGTACATTCCACTTGGGTCACGTCGTTATAGAGGACGGTGACCACCACCTTGTCCCCGGTGTGGAGCTGGGTGATGTCGCAGTCCTTGCCCCCGGAGGTAAAGGACACGCTCTTGAGCCGATCCAGCGGAATGGGGAAGCGCACCACGGTGTTGTCGGTGCGGGTGACCTCCAAAACAATGGGGTCGTAGGTAATGCCGGTCAGCGTCCCCTCGGTGTCCTCATAGCCCTGCCATGCGTAGAGGGTGGTGATGGTGCCCCCCTCGATCTTGGCGGTGACAAAGCTGTTGAGGGCCAGCTTGGAAAGCTCGGTGGATGCGCCCCGGTAGGTGATGACGCAGTCCTCGTCCACATCATAGGCGGTGGCGCGGGCGTCCCCCGTCACCTTGATCTCCATGCGGGTGGGGGTGTTCTTGGTGTTGACCGCGCGGAGGATACCCTGAATGTA
Source organism: uncultured Oscillospiraceae bacterium (assembly GCA_949093475.1). Classification (GTDB taxonomy): domain Bacteria; phylum Bacillota; class Clostridia; order Oscillospirales; family Oscillospiraceae; genus MGBC124762. The sequence goes on along the minus strand of CARXAY010000115.1, from coordinate 1,937 downwards.
GCGGTCGGTCATGTTCACCGCCACTGCCTTCACGTCGCTCAGGTCGCCGTCCGCCACCCGCAGGGTGATCTGGCGGCCCTCCTGACTCTCCTTCAAAACGGCCTCGTCGCCGTTGACGGTGACCGCCGCTTCCTTGGGCACGACATAGGTGGTGGTGACGCCGCTGTAGCTGGTCACGGTGATGGAGGTGCGCTCAGAAAGGCCCACTGTCTCCACGGTCACGTCGGTGAGGATGCCCTCCACAAGGCGGGTGCCGCCGGAGAGCTTGAGCCAGAGGACTGTCCCGGCGGAGTTGATCCCCGCTTCCGCGTCGGTGTAGTTGGCGGCGTAGTCGATGACCGAACGGTCGCCCACCCGGCCGCCGGCGGAAACCTGCGTGAAGCGGTCGATGGTATAGCTCCGGCCGCTGATGACCACGGCGTCAGTGGTGATGTCCTTGCCGCAGTCGCCCACGATGTCCTCCACCAGCGCGGCGGGGGTGACCCGCACCGTCTCTACCGTCTTGCCGTCGGCGGCGTAGCAGACCTTGGCAAACGCCCCGGTCTTCAGGGCGGTGAAGTTGTCCAGCTTGTTATACTGGTAGATCTTTGTGGCGGCGGGCAGGGTCACCGTCTCCTCGCCGGAGATCTCGCTTTTCAGCTTCAAAAGGCGCATTCCGTCCTCAATCGGCTCTACGTCCACAATGCTGCCCGACGTCCACGCATATTTGGTGTACTGGGGCAGCTCCACGTTGACCCCCCGCTCCTCCACGATGTGTTCCATGGCGCGGGAGAGCATGGTGGCGCAAATGGCGCGGCTCATCTGCTGGTCGGGGTTGAACTTGTTGAAATTATCCCCGGTGAGCACGCCGTAGGAGTAGAGCAGCTTGACATAGGGGCGGTAACGGTCTGCGATCACCGCTTCATCCGCGAAGGGCAGCTCGTCCGCGTCCAGCGTGCGGGCCAGATCCTCCAGCCCCATGCCCCGCACCATATACATGGCGAACTCCGCCTTGGTCATGGGGCGGTTGAGGTCGCCGGAGGTGTGCAGGTCGTTGAGGGTGTCGGCGTCGATCACGCCCAGCGCCATGCAGGTGGCGGCCTCCTTATGAAACCACCAGTCGTCCGGCATATCGGGGAACACCTTTTTGAGCGCCCCCGCGCTGTCCGCGGCGATCTGCAGCCGCGCGTCCAGCTTCTGGGTGATGCGGGCGCACAGCGCCAGCGCCTCCACCGTCAGCACCGGATTCTCCGGCTTGAAGGTGCCGTCGCCGTAGCCGGTGAGGACGCCGGCGGCGCTCATATCCTGAATGTAAGGCAGCGCCCAGTGGCCCGCCACATCGGTAAAGGTCGTTCCCGCCGCGGCGGCAGGCACGACCAACGCGGCGCACAGGCAGACCGCCAACACCAGAGCGAGGATTCGTTTTTTCATTCGTTCGCACCTCCATGGATAAATCGGTGTATGTTTCCAACATACACAAATTATAGTACCTCTTAAGGAAAATTGCAACCAGAACTTGTGGTTTGCCCGAAGATTTAGACGGGGAAATTTTTCCCACAGTTCCACGGTGCAAAAAACGGCGGGCCAAGCCCGCCGTTTTTGCCGTTACAGCTTGAAAATGACCCCCACCGCCGCCGCGGCGGCGATATAGAGGATGGGGTGGAGGTTTTTTAACTTGGGGAGGCGCATACACGCGAACACCGCCACGGCGATCAGGATGGCGGGCCAGTAGGGGAGAAAAGTATTCATGCTGGTGGCGGGAGAGGGGATCTCCCGAATGAGGGCGATCTTTGCCACGCTCAGCCCCGCCGCGGTGATGAGGGCGGTGGAGGCGGGGCGCAGTCCGGCAAACACCCCGTTCACCACCCGGCTGTCCCGGAATTTCCTCAAAAAGCCCGCCACGATGAGGATAACGATGATGGAGGGGGTGATGAGCCCCAGCACGCCCACCACCGCCC
>CARXAY010000114.1 GCA_949093475.1 uncultured Oscillospiraceae bacterium | reverse complement strand
AGCCTGAATATCCTGGTGGGCAGCCGCCCCCTGAAGGATGACGACGGCAGCGACCGGGTGAAGCTGGCGGTCATGGAGATCCTTCACGAGAAATACGGTATCGTGGAGGAGGACTTCATCTCTGCGGAGCTGGAGGTCGTCCCTGCGTTCAAGGCCAGCGATCTGGGCTTGGATCGCTCCATGATCGGCGCGTACGGCCACGACGACCGGGTGTGCGCTTATGCCTCTTTGGCCGCCCTTCTGGAGCTGAACGCCATTCCCACCAAGACCGCCGTGTGTATGCTGGCGGACAAGGAGGAGATCGGCTCGGAGGGGGTGTCCGGAATGCAGTCCGCCGCCTTCGACACCTTTATGAGCGACCTGTGCGACACTCAGCAGACCCCCCTCAAGCGCTGCTATGAGGCGTCCTTCTGCCTCTCCGCCGATGTGACCTCCGCCTATGACCCCAACTTCGCCGACGTGTACGAAAAGCGCAACGCCGCCCGGATCAACTACGGCGTGGGCCTGTGCAAATACACCGGCGCGCGGGGCAAGTCCGGCGCGTCCGACGCGTCCGCCGAGCTGGTGGGCAAGATCCGCCGGGTGCTGGACGACCGCGGGGTCATCTGGCAGATGGCCGAGCTGGGTAAGGCCGATCAGGGCGGCGGCGGCACGGTGGCCGTCTATATGGCCCAGCGGGACATCGACGTGCTGGACGCGGGCGTGCCCGTCCTCTCCATGCACGCTCCCTTCGAGACTGTCGCCAAGCTGGACTGCTATATGACCTACCGCGCCGCTCAGGCGGTGTATCTCGCCTAAAAGCCCGGCTCACTTGATAGAAAGAGAGGCTCTGCGCCTATGAAGAAGCCCTTTGTCACCCTTCCCCAGCTCCAGTCCATCACCGCCCAGTATCCCACCCCCTTCCACCTTTATGACGAGAAGGGCATCCGGGAAAACGCCCGCGCCATGAAGGCGGCGTTTGCTTGGAATCCGGGCTTCAAGGAGTATTTTGCCGTCAAGGCCACCCCCACTCCCGCCATTTTGAAGCTCCTGCGGGAAGAGGGCTGCGGGGTGGACTGTTCCTCCCTCACCGAGCTGATGCTGTCCGATCAGTGCGGCTTCGGGGGCAGCGAGATCATGTTCTCCTCCAACGACACCCCCGCCGAGGAATTTGTTCTGGCGGACAAGCTGGGGGCGACCATCAACCTTGACGACTTCACCCACATCGACTTTCTTCAAAAGACGGTGGGTCACATCCCGGAGACCATCTCCTGCCGCTACAACCCCGGCGGCACGTTCACCGTGGGGGCAAGCAAGGAGGGGTTTCAGGTCATGGACAACCCCGGCGAGGCCAAGTACGGCTTTACCCGCGCCCAGCTCACCGAGGGTTTCCAGAAGCTGAAGGCCATGGGTGCCAAGCACTTCGGACTTCACGCCTTTTTGGCATCCAACACCCTGTCCAACGACTATTACCCCGCTCTGGCCCGTATCCTGTTCCAGACTGCTGTGGAGTTGCATCAGGAGACCGGCTGCCACATCGCCTTCATCAACCTCTCCGGCGGCGTAGGCATCCCCTACCGCCCCGACCAGACCGCCAACGATATTTCGGTCATCGGGGAGGGGGTTCGCAAGGCCTATGAGGAGGTGCTTGTCCCCGCCGGAATGGGGGACGTGTCCATCTTCACCGAGCTGGGCCGCTTCATGCTTGGGCCGTATGGCTGTCTGGTGACCAAGGCCACCCACTTCAAGCACACCTACAAGGAATATGTGGGGGTGGACGCCTGCGCCGCCAACCTGATGCGCCCCGCCATGTACGGCGCGTACCACCACATCACCGTTATGGGCAAGGAGGACGCCCCCTGCGACCACGTCTACGACGTGACCGGCGGGCTGTGCGAGAACAACGACAAGTTCGCCATCGACCGCCCCCTCCCGGAAATCGAGCTGGGCGACCTGCTGGTCATCCACGACACCGGGGCGCACGGCCATTCCATGGGCTATCAGTACAATGGCCGGCTGCGCTCGGCGGAGTTGCTGCTCCGGGAGGACGGCTCGGTGAAGCTCATCCGCCGGGCGGAGACCCCGGAGGATTACTTCGCCACCATGGTCTTTGATTGAGGTGGAGCGATGCTGAAACCTATCACCTTACCCTCTCTCAGCCATTTTCTCAACGGCAACGGCTGGCTGGGCAGCGCGGGACTGATGCGCTTCCAGATCGAAAAGCCCGCCGAGGAAGCAATGACCGCCGTCCTCTGGCAAGGGCCGTTCTCCCGGCCCTACGCCCAAGAGCTGGAGCGGCAGACCTTCCCGGTCAGCGACGAGGGCCTCGCGGCGGCACTTGATTACCTGAACGCCAAGGCCCAAGCGATCAACGAAACACCCCCCTTCACTGAAGAGGAAACCATGGAACATTACCGCGCCAAAAAGGCGGAGGAAGCCGCGCCAAAAGAGGCTTAAGTTCGAAACCAAAAAGCAAGGCAGACCGTGACGGTCTGCCTTGCTTTTGGTCAAAACGTACCATAGTGCTATTTCAACCACTGGATAAATGCCGTTTTGTCAGAGCTGTTATATCCGGCATTGCCGTAGAATTTGAGCGTTGCTTCCTCTTTCGCCCCGGTGAGCAACATGATTTTGTAACAGCCCTGCCCTTCCGCGATCTGTTTGGCATAGTTCAAGCATTCTGTCCCATATCCTCTGCCGCGATACTCCGGGTGGGTAACAACATTCTCCACCAACGCATACGGTCTTATGTTTCTTGTCAAATTAGGAATGACCACACAAACGCAGGAAGAAACGATCTTCCCATCGATCTCATTGACGATCATGTGGTGGTTTTCATCTTGGAGGATCGTGTTCCATGTGTGTTTGAGACGTTCTGTCATCTCCGGCACGGCATCTTCGTGTAAATACAAATACAGCTCCAGCAGTTCCTTTAATTCCGTTTCAGCGATTTCTCTAACCATACCTCACTGCACCCCTCAATACTTCTTGTCCAGCTCCTCTATCAGCCCGGCGAGGGCGCCGTCCTCGCTGTGGGGCAGGAGGTGCGCGCCGGAGTCCTTGACCTCTTGGGCGCAGTCGGCGGGGGCGTAGGGCACGGCGGACACCGCCAGCATGGGGAGGTCGTTTTGGTTGTCCCCCACGCAGTAGAGGTTTTCCCGGCGGATGCCCAGCTTTTCGGCCAGATGCAAAACCATGCCGCCCTTAGTCGCGCCCTTGGCGGTCAGCTCCAGCATATGAAAGTTGGAGAAGATGGCCTCATAGCGGTCTCCCCAGCGTTCCAAGATCAGCTTTTGGGCCGCCTGCAGGATGCTGTTTTTCTGGTGGAGGATGGCCTTGCCCCAAGGCTGGGGCATTTCTTCTATGGCGCACTCCTCGGCGGTGCATTTCGCCCGCTCCAGATGAAACCACGTCCACTCGTTGGGATTCCAGATGTAGATGTCCTCCCCGTGGTAAGCCTCCAGACCCACCTCGGGGACCAGCTTCACCAATTCCAGCAGGTCGCCCGCAATGGTCTCCGGCACGGTGCGCTCCTCTACCAAAACCTCCCGGGAGAAGTCGTAGAGCTGCGCGCCGTTGGCCAAGATCACCGGGGCGTTGGGCTTTGCCATGTCCACATAGCGGCGGAAGGTGGTGCGGGCGCGGCCGGTGGCGATGGTGAAGATGCCGCCCTCGGACTGGAAATAGGCCACCGCTTGGCGGTTGGCCTCGGGGAGAACGTGGGACGCGGGAAAGAAGGTGTCGTCAAAGTCGCTGGCGATCATCACCCCGTCGAATTTGCCCATTCCCGTCCCCCCTTTCGGTTTACTTCAAATCGCTGCCCTCCATGTATTTCCGAAGGGCCGTCTTGCACAAAAGCACCGCCACCACACTGCTGAGCACCATCTCGCCCAGCATATAAGCGCCGTTGTAGGCGAGGGAATACACCGGGGCGATCATCCCAAACTCGTTGGGCCACAGGGCGTCCCAGATCCACCACCCGGTGATGAAGTGGCAAAGCAGTCTGAGAGAAAAGGTCACGACGATGCCGAGAATGTAGCTGGTTTCCAGCTTTTTGGTCTTAAAAATTCCAGCCAATCCGATGACGGTGTAGGGCACGATGTAGTCCAGCAAAATAATACCGGCGGCCATGACCGCGCTGGTGGCATACGCCACATTGTCCATGCCGAAAATCAGCTGGAGAACGCTGAACGCGCCCGCACTGACCAGTCCACGCTGCCAGCCGAAGCGGAAGGAGAGCAGCACCAGCGGCAGCATGGAGCAGATGGTCACGCCGCCGCCAAGGGGCATGGGGATGAACTTGGTGTACTCGTTGAGTACGGTGGCGATGGCGATCATCAGCGCGCTTTCCACCAGCCAATGGACGTTCAGACGGGCCTTACTTTTGCTTTGCATAATCATCGTTCCTCCTAAAAAAATGTACCGCAGTCACCAGATAGGCGCGGTACAAGGAGACGACTTTTATGTCGAATACACTCGCTACGCCGGCATTACCCGGATCAGCTTGGAGGGACCGGAGGGGGCAATACCCCTCGCATCACAGCCGGACTTGCGTCCAGCGCCCCTGATATCCTGTTGTCTGCGGTCAAGTGTCATTGTACGACAACGCCGGGAGGTTGTCAACCCTCCCGGCGGCGTAGTTTTTCCAAGATCGCGGTAAAATAGGGCGGCAGGTCGCACTCCACTGTCAGCCGTTCCCCCGTGGCCGGGTGGAGGAAGGACAGCTCCTTGGCGTGGAGGCACTGTCCCTCCAGCCCCGGATACCCCTTGGGACTTCCGTACACCTTGTCCCCCAACAACGGGTGGCCCAGATGGGCCATGTGGACGCGGATCTGATGGGTGCGGCCTGTCTCCAGACGAAAGGAGGCGTAGGTGTACCCGGTGAACCGCTCCAGCACAGCGTAGTGG
>CARXAY010000113.1:375-4904 GCA_949093475.1 uncultured Oscillospiraceae bacterium | reverse complement strand
CCCCAAAAGTCCACGGGACACGACTTCCCCGCCGCCTTACCCCACCCGCTCCTCCACGGTGGAGCTGCCGGGGAAGGGGGAGCTTGCCCTGCTGCTGACAGTCATCCTCTGCGCGGTGGCGGCGGCGTGCGGTCTGCTCAACGTGTTTTTGAAACCGGGCCGGCTGTGGAGTCTCTATGTGATCGGCGCGCTGCTGACCGTGTGGTTCTGGCTCATTTTGCCCATTTTTCTCCCCAAGCTCCACCGGGCGGCAAAGGTGCTTCTGGACGGCGCGGCGGTGGCCCTTTACCTGTTTCTCATTAGCGTGGATCTGAACGGACGGGACTGGTATCTCGGTCTGGCCCTGCCCATCGTGCTGGCGGAGACCGCCGTTGTCCTTGCCATGGCGGTGTATCTGCCCCGCCACTCCATTTTGACCACCATCACGGTGCTGATCGGCGGCTGCGCCCTGTCCTGCCTGTTTGTGGAGCTGTTTGTGGACCTTTGGCTGACCGGGAGATGGCAGCCCTTGTGGTCGCTGGTGGTGACAGCCGCCTGCGGGGCGGTGATGGCGGTGCTTATCGTGGTGCGCCGCGTGCCCGGCCTGCGGGCGTGGACAAGAAGACAATTCCATTTGTAAGGGAGGATCGAAATGCCATCTTCCAAGCGTTTGAATACCCAGTATATCCTCATTCAGCTGGCCTACTGGGCGGTGTGCGCCGCTCTGCTGGCCTATCAGACGACGCTGCTTCTCCACCGGGGCTTTACCAATACGCAGGTGGGCGTTTTGCTTGCGGTGCGGTGCTTCGCGGGAGTGGTCGCCCAACCGCTGGTGGGCAGCTATGCCGACCGTCACCCCAACCTCCCCCTCAAGTACATCCTCACCCTCTGTCTGGGGGTGGCCTTCTTCGCCGGTTTGCTCCATATGCTGCCCATGGGCATGGTGGGCACGGCAGCGGTGCTGGTGTTTTTGGGGGCGCTGGAGATCTCCGCCTACCCCCTTGTGGACTCCATGGCGGTGCAGTTTATTCAGGTGGGGGCAAACGTCCCCTATTCGCTGGGCCGGGGGCTTGGCTCTCTGGCCTACGCCGCAACCAGTATGTTCATCGGCTTTCAGGCGGGCCGTCTGGGGGTGGAGACCACGCTGGTGACCCACAGCGTTTTGGTGCTCGTCCTCATGGCCGCGGTGGTCACCTTTCCGAAGTTTGACCCTGAGTGGCGGAGAAAAGACGGGGAGAAAACCGCCGCCCAAGCGCCCAAAAACGCCCTGCGCCTTCTGCGGGACAACCCCCGCTTTGCGCTGATGCTGGTGGGGCTTCTGCTGGGCATCACCGCCTGCCTTCCCATGAGCAATTTCTGCATCAATATCATCCGCGCCAAGGGCGGGACGGACGCCCATCTGGGGGTCGCCATCTTCCTGATGTCCGGCTCGGAGCTGCCCGCCGCCCTCCTTTTTGACCGTCTCTACCGCAAGGGCCGCGCGGGGGCGATCCTGACCTTCAGCATGGCCGCGGTGGCGGTGAAGGCGTTTTTGACCATCCTCGCTCCCAACTACTGGATGGTGTGGCTGCTGCAGCCCGCGCAAATGCTGGGCTACGGCCTGTTCACCCCCGCTTCGGTGTTCTATGTCAGCGACGCCATCGCCCCGGAGGATCAAGTGAAGGGCCAGACGCTGATGATGATGGCGTCCAACGGTCTGGGCGGGATGCTGGGCAGCGCGCTGGGCGGACGGATGCTGGATATGGGCGGCGTGAGCGGGATGCTCTGGGTGTGCGTGGCCATGGGGACAGCCGCCGCGCTGCTCACGGCCTTTGCCGCTTTTCCTCGTCTCCGGCGCAAAGGCGGCGTGTGAATCCAAAAAGCAGAAAAACGCTCCGAGAGGGAAAACCTCTCGGAGCGTTTTGTTTGCGCTTAGCCCTCTGGCGGAAGCTCCCGGTAAAGTCCGGCGGCTTCGCCCTTTTGGGCGTGTTCGTCCACGGCGAGGACTTGGATGCGGGTGATGCGCGGGCCTAAGTGCAGCTCGATCACGTCGCCCACCTTCACGTCGTAGGACGCCCGCTGAGGCCGCCCGGAGACCCACACCCGGTCATTGTCGCAGGCCTCGTTGGCCACGGTGCGCCGCTTAATGAGGCGGGAGACCTTCAACCACTTGTCCAGTCTCATCTCACAGCACCCCAAAGCGCTGGAAGGGCAGCAGGATCATCACCGCCCGCCCCAGCACGCACCGTTCATCCACTGTGCCCACGCTGGGCGAGCGGGAGTCGGTGGAATTGTTGCGGTTGTCGCCAAAGACGCAGATCGAGCCTTCCGGCACTTCGATGTGGGCGTTGGAGAGGGAGGAGGGGCGGCGCATAGGCTCACCCAAGTACGGCTCGTCCAGCACCTGTTGCGTGCCGTCCTTGTCGGTGACGGTGACGGTGTTGGCGTCGTAGTCCACGTCCACGGTCTGCCCGCCGGTGGCGATGACCCGCTTGACGATGGGCTTGTCGCTGAAGGAACGCTGGGTGAGTACCACGATGTCCCCCTGCGCGGGCTTATAGCCGAGGTGCTGGAGAACCAGCATATCCTTGTGGTGCAGGGTGGGCATCATGGACTTGCCGTCCACCCCGATGACGCGGCCCACAAACACGTAGATCAGGATCATGGCGGCCAGCGCGAGGATCAACGGCTGCAGCCAGCTATAGATGGCCACACGAAAAGACTGGCCATGGGTATTGGGGGTGTAAAAGGGGTCAAGCTCCTGCTCTGCGGGAGGGGTTTTGTCCTTCTTCATGGGAATTCAGATCCTTTCGGGAGATATCCCTGTCATTATATCACACCGCCGTCGTTCCATGCAACCCGTTCCCGGCCAGCGCGGCGTTTTCCCGGCTCTGGCAGGTAAACACAAGCACCTGACGGCTGGCGGAAAAGTCTTGGAGTACCTGCAGGGCGAGGGAAAGGCGCGCGTCGTCAAAGGTGACCAGCGCGTCGTCCAAGACGATGGGGGCGCTGTCGGTCTCCGGGAGGGCCAACAGGCAGATGGCCAGCCGCAGGGCCAGATAGGCTTGGTCGGCCGTGCCCTTGGAGAGAAGAAGGGCGCTCTTGCCCTCCAGCGTGGGGTTGCCCGCCAGCGCCTCAAAGGAGCGGGTGAAGGTGAGGGAGTCATAGCGTCCGCCGGTGAGCTTGGACAGGATCTCCCCGGCCAGCGCGCTGACGGCGGGGGCAAACCGCTGCTGCAGCAGGGCGTTGGCGGCGGCCAAGGCGTCCATGGCGGCGGTGAGGGCGACGTACTGTTCCTCCTCGGCCCTGATCTGAGCGTTCAAGCGGTCGCACTCCTCCCGCAGGGCGTCCGGGTCGCCCACCGCCCGCAGCTCGCCGTCGGCCTGCGCCCGGCGGGTACGCAGGGCGGCAAGGCTTTGGCCCACAGCGGAGAGCTGGGCGCGGGTCTGGGCGATGGCGGGGGTGTCCGACCCGCCCCGGCGGGCCAGAGCGGACAGCTCCTCTTGGGCGGCGGTCAGCTCAGCCTCGTAGATGCGGTCTCGCCGCCGCAGGGAGACGGCATAGAGCAGGCCCGCCCCGCCGGCGACCATCAGCGGGATGCCGAGAAACGGCAGCCCCAGCATTGCCAGAAGCGCGCCCATAAGGATGACCGCGCAGAAAAGGCTGATGAGGAGGAAGGGGTGGCTGGCGCGCCGGTCTACCGCTTGGGCCAGCTTGTCCTGCGCGGCGGAATATTCCAGTTGAAAGGCCGTCTCCTGCCGCCGGGTGAGGTCGTCCAACTGCCCTTGCAGCTCCCCCTCCCGGCGCAGCAGCTCCTCCTCCTGCACGTCGGCTTCCCGAAGGGTGTTTTCCAGCGCGCTCAGGCGGGACAGCTTGGCGCTGCACTCCTCCCGCCGGGCCTTTGCCTGCGGGATCGAGCCGTTGGCGCGGTTGGACTGCAGGGCGTTGCGCCAAGAACGCAGGGTGGACTCGGTGGCGGAGTAGGACACGTCCTCCTCCCCGGAGGAGGCCAGCGCGGCCAGCCGCTGCTCCAGCTCGGCGGACTGGCCAAAGGCCATGCCCCCCTGATGGATGAAGCAGGTGCGCTCAAAGACCTCCCGGCCAAACCCCAGCAGGATCTGGCCCACGTTGTCGGCGGTGAGGCCGGGGACAGGCTCCTCCGTGCCGGTATACACCGCCTGAAAGCCGCCAAAGGGAGACGAGCCCTTGGGGAAGCGGCGCAGGGTGATGTCCTTGCCCTGCCAGCGCACCTCCATCGAGCCGGACAGCTTCGCCCCCGACCATGGGGTGAAACGGTTCTTCTCCGAGTTTTCCCGGCCCTTGCGGGTCTCCACGCCGTAAAGCATGGCCCGCAAAAAGGCACACCATGTGGACTTGCCCCCCTCGTTGGGCAGCTCTAAAATATTGAGGCCGTCCTTCAGGGTCAAGGTCTGGTTTTCCAGTCCGCCGAAGGTGGCGGTCATTGAGGTGATGATCATTGAGGCTGCTCCCTCCCTTCCAGAGCAGCCAAGCCGCAGCGCAGGGCGAGCTGGAGGGTTCGCTGGGCGGCGGGGTCGGTCTCGCTGTCCAGA
>CARXAY010000113.1:0-365 GCA_949093475.1 uncultured Oscillospiraceae bacterium | reverse complement strand
TCCTCCAGCCGCTCCCAGACGCCGTGGGGGACGACGGTCTCGTCCCGCAGCTCCAGCGCGCGGCAGCGGTCTCGGGCGGCGGCGGTCAAACGGTCAAGCTCCGGCGCCGCCGACTCCCCCCGGAGGGTGACGCGGCAGTAGTCCTCCAAATGGCTGTGGCCCAGCGTTTCCAGCAGGGCGGTAGCCGGGTCGCGGCCGGTCACGTCCACCTCCAAAAGCTGATAGCGGCTCTGGGCCAGCGGGATCAGCTGCCAATCGGTGACCCGGGCGTTCTCCAAGGTGACGATGGCCGCCCCCTTATCCCCCGGCTCGTCAAACCCCCGGCCCATGAGGCAGCCGCAGTAGGCCCACGGCGTGGGGGCTTT
>CARXAY010000112.1 GCA_949093475.1 uncultured Oscillospiraceae bacterium | reverse complement strand
CCCCGAAGGAGATCGGCGGCGAGACGGTCAAGACCTGGAAGGACTACAAGGACGGCAGCGTCCACTGCGTCAAGTGCGGCAAGGACAGCAAGATGGAGCTGTCCGGCTCTAACGTTCTGCGCTATGAGCTGGCCGACGGCACCTCCGTCATTGTCCGCCCCTCGGGCACGGAGCCCAAGGTGAAGGTCTACATCCTCACCAAGGGAGAGACCAAGGAGGCCTGCCAGAAGGAGATCGCCGCCATTGAGGCTTGGGCCAACGCCCTGAAGGATTGACATGAAGCTCTCTCTTCTCCGTGACCGTCTGCGCTGCGTGGCCAACTTCCGCCCCGTGCTGGAAACGCCGGTGATGGCGGAATATCTCCGCCTGCTGGACGCGCTGACCGCCGAAGACACAGACGCCGCCTGCGAAAGCTGGGCCACGCTCTACTACCTCCTCAAAAACGGCGGACACGACGGCTTGGGCGGCTGGCTGTGGGACGCTCTTCGCTATACCGAGACTCCTTACGGCCGCCTCGTGGAGCAGGGCGGCACGGACGACGGCCTTTCCGCCGCCGCCGGGGAGGAGCTGGTCACCCTCCAAATGGCCGCGATCACCGAGCTTTCCTCCCCCCTGCTCCAACAGTTCCCTCTCCCCCGTCTCACTTGGATCGCGGGCTGGGACTTTGACGTGCTCACCGATTTCTACCGCGCCCATGGCTGCGGCGTCTTCGCCCGCTACCGGGCCTTCCGCTGGACGGGCAAGGAGCTTCTCCCCATCCCCCAGCCGGACAGTCCCCAGCCTTGGGAGCTCTGGGGCTACAAGGCTCAGCGGCAGCAGGTGGCGGACAACGCCAAGGCTCTGCTGGAGGGCAAGCAGGTCAACCATGTCCTCCTCTACGGCGACAGCGGCACAGGCAAATCCGCCACGGTGAAAAGTCTTCTCTCCCGCCCTGAGCTTCAGGGGCTTCGCATCATTGAGCTGGACAAGGATCATTTGGAGGACATCCCCACCTTGGTGCGCCTGCTGGACGGCCGCCCTCAGAAGTTCATTTTGTTTCTGGACGATCTGGCTTTTGAGCGCCGGGATTCCACCTACGCCCAGCTCAAAACCATTTTGGAGGGCTCGCTGGAACGCCAGCGGGACAATGTGGTGATCTACGCCACCTCCAACCGCCGCAATTTAGTGCGCCAGACCGCGTCGGAGCGGCAGGGGGACGAAATGGATCTTGCTGAGACCATCGAGGAGACCACCTCGCTGGTGCAGCGCTTCGGCGTACGCATCCCCTACCTGTCGCTGACGCCAAAGGAGTTTTTACAGATGGTCACCGCTCTGGCGGAGACCTACGGGTTGACCTTGTCTCCCGACGAGCTGCGAGAACGGGCCAAGCAGTGGGAGCTGCGCCACCCCGGCCGCACCCCCCGCATCGCCCGGCAGTTCATCGCCTACGAGCTGGACCGGCAGGCATAGAAACCGTACACAAAGAGGGCGGACGCGTGACGCGTCCGCCCTCTTATTCGTTATGCTTTTAAGAATTAGACCAGCTCGTCCTTACCCTTGGTCTTGGCGGCGGCCTTGTCCTTCTTTGCGGCGGGCTTTTTCCCCTCCGCCGCGGCGGCGGCCTCTGTGACCACCGTGCGCTGGGCCGTCTTCTTGTGGGCCTCCAGCTCCTGCTTGTTCTTGGGGGTGCGGGTAATGTTGGCCGGGCCTTGGATGCACCCGCCCACGCAGGCCATGCCCTCAATGAAGTTGCCGTCCAGCAGGCCGCGGCCCAGCTTCAACAGGGCGATCTTGCACTCCTCAATGCCGCTGCAGGGCACGGCCTTGACCTCAAAGTCACTGCCCTTTTCCTTCAGCGCCTGAACCACAGCCTCGGACACGCCGCCGCTGGCGGCGAAGCCGCGGCCATAGGGGGACGCGTCCTCCAGCGCCTCCTCGCCCAAGTCGGCCAGCTCGATGCCCTTGGAATCAAAGAGGGCGGCCAGCTCTTCAAAGGTCAACACGCTGTCGATGGAGTTGCGGGAACGGCCCAATTGGAACTCGGTCTTCTTGGCCACGCACGGCCCGATGAACACCACCTTGGCGTTGGGCTCTTTTTCCTTCAAATGCAAACCGATCATCACCATGGGGGACGGGGTGTGGGAAACATACTTCTCCATCTCCGGGTGATGCCGCTTCACATAGCCCACAAAACCGGGGCAGCAGGAGGAGGTCAGCACACCCTTCTCCACCAGCTCGTCCGCCTCGTGGTCGGCCACCATGTCCGCGCCCTGCGCCACCTCAGTCACTGCGGTGAAGCCAAGCTGCTTCAGTCCGGCCACCACTTGGCCCAGACTGGCGGGGGCAAACTGCCCCGCGATGGCGGGAGCGACCACGGCATAGACCTTGTAGCCCCAGTTGGCGCTTCCCTTCAGCATCTGGATGGTGTCCACGATCCAAGATTTGTCCATGATCGCGCCGAAGGGGCACTGGTAAGTACACGCACCACAGCCGATACATTTGTTGATGTCGATGGCGGCCTTCTTATCCGGCCCCATGGCGATGGCGTTCACCGGGCAGCCCTTCTCGCAGGGACGCTGGTGCTTTTCGATCGCGCCGTAGGGGCAGGCGGCCACGCACTTGCCGCAGACGATACACTGGGAATGATCGATGGTGGCCTTGTGGTTCACCACCGTGATCGCCCCCTTGGGGCAGGCGTGGACGCAGCGGGTGGCGATACAGCCCCGGCAGGCCGGGCCGACGGAGATCTCCGTCACCGGGCACTCGTCGCAGGCCACGTTCAAAACCTCCACCACGTTGGGGTTGGAGCGGTCTCCCCCCATGGCCAGCTTCACGCGGGCGTTGATGATGGCGCGCTCCTTGTAAATGCAGCACCGGGTGCTGGGCTCCGGGCCGGGGATGATCTTTTCCGGGATGTCCAGCACGCCGGTGGGCAGCTTATCCTCCCAAGCCAGCCGCGCCGTCTCCCGCAAAACAGAGTGCTTCAACTCCTGAACTTTTGTTTCAAATTGCCGCATAGCGTCCCCCTCCTTTTTGTTATGCTTATTCTACAAAAAGACGCCTCAAAATGCAAGCATTTTGAGGCGATTTCCCTTGGTCAAATTGTTAAAATTTTCACGGTTTCAAGCAGCGGATGGCGTTCAAAATTGCGAGGATCATCACCCCTACGTCGGCAAACACAGCCAGCCACATCCCCGCAAGCCCAAGCGCCACAAGGATCAGGCAGGCTGCCTTGACGCCAATGGCAAAGACGATGTTCTCATAAACGATCCGCAGACACTTTCGTGAAATTTCCAGTGCCTTGGCGATCTTGAGGGGGTCGTCGTCCATCAGAACCACGTCTGCGGCCTCGATGGCGGCGTCCGAGCCCATCGCACCCATGGCGATGCCGATGTCGGCGCGGGAGAGCACCGGGGCGTCGTTGACCCCGTCCCCCACGAAGGCCAGCTTCCCTGCGCCGCCCTCCGCCAGCAGGGCTTCCACCTTTTCCACCTTGTCGCCGGGGAGCAGTTGGGCATAGACCTGATCCACGCCAAGCTCCGCCGCCACCTGCTCGGCCACCCTCTGGGCGTCGCCGGTGAGCATGACGGTCTCTGCCACCCCCGCCCGTTTCAGGGCGGCGACCGCCTCCTTCGCCGTGGGCTTCACCCGGTCGGAGATGAGGATATGCCCGGCATACCGTCCGTCCACCGCCATGTGGACGATCGTACCCACATGGTGGCAGGGCTGATAGGCGATGCCCAGCCGCTCCATGAGCTTGTCGTTTCCCGCCGCCACTTTGATCCCGTCCACCACCGCCGTCACGCCGTTGCCGCCGATCTCTTCGATGTCGGTCACGCGGCTGCGATCCACTTCTCTCCCATAAGCCTTTTGGATGCTCTTGCTGATGGGGTGGGAGGACGCGCTTTCCGCCAGAGCGGCGTATTCCAGAAGCTGTGCCTCCTCCAGCGGACTGTGGTGGACGGCGTTGACCTCAAACACCCCTTGGGTGAGCGTCCCCGTCTTGTCAAACACCACCCGGCGGGTCTGGGAGAGGGCTTCCAGATAGCTGGAGCCCTTCACCAGCACCCCCTCCCGGCTGGCTCCGCCGATCCCGGCGAAGAAGCTGAGAGGAATACTGATGACCAAGGCGCAGGGACAGCTTGCCACCAAAAAGGTCAGTGCCCGGTAGAGCCAGACGCCCCACCCGGCCTCCAGCCCCATGGCCAGAGACACCACCGGGGGCAGCACCGCCAGCGCCAGCGCGCTGAAGCACACCACAGGGGTGTACACTCTGGCAAAGCGGGAGATGAAATCCTCGGAGCGGGATTTCCTGCTGCTTGCGTTTTCCACCAGATCCAAGATCTTGGAGACGGTGGACTCCCCAAACGCCTTTGTCGTACGGATTCTCAGCACGCCGGTCATATTGACGCACCCGCTGATCACCTCGTCCCCCGCGCTGGCGCTGCGGGGCAGGCTTTCGCCGGTCAGCGCGCCGGTGTTGAGGGTTGACGTGCCCTCCTCCACCACGCCGTCAATGGGGATCTTTTCTCCCGGCTGGACAAGGATGACCGTTCCCACCTCCACCGTGTCGGGATCGACCCGCTCTAACCTGCCGTCCCGCTCCACGTTGGCGTAGTCGGGGCGGATGTCCATGAGCCCCGCGATGTTTTTCCGGCTGCGGCCCACCGCCCAACTCTGAAACCACTCCCCGATCTGATAGAAGAGCATGACGGCCACACCCTCCAGATAGTCCCCGCTGCGGGTATAGACGGCAAGGCCGAACGCGCCGAGGGTGGCCACCGCCATGAGGAAGTTCTCGTCGAACATCCGGCGGTTGCAGATGCCCCGCCACGCCTTTTTCAAGATGTCGTGGCCAATGACCAGATAGGCCGCCAGATGTCCCGCCAGCCGCCACACGCCGCCAAAGGGCAGACGTTCCCATGGCAGCAGGGCGAAA
>CARXAY010000111.1 GCA_949093475.1 uncultured Oscillospiraceae bacterium | reverse complement strand
ATATCTATTACGCCTGCTCCACTTACAAGAACCGCTCCCGGACGGCCTGCTCCATGCACTCTATCAAGCACAACCGTCTGGAGGCCGCCGTCCTGTTCGCTATCCAGTATCAAGTGAACACCGCCGTTTCCTACTCGGAATTGATAGCCCGTATCAACTCGGCCCCGCTGAAAAAAAGTCAATCCCACCGCCTTAACGACCAGATAGCCGCAAAGGAAAAGGAATTGACCCGGATAACCCGCTACAAGCAGTCACTGTATCAAGATTGGAAAGACGGGGAAATCACCCAGCAGGAATACCGGGATATGAAAGCCGATTATGAGCGGCAGGCCGCCGAGCTTGCGGATGTGCTGGCCCGGCTGAACGCGGAACGTGCGGAGCTGGCAAACGGCGTTGACAAGGAACATCCCGCGCTGGTAGCCTTTGCAAAGTATCAAAGCATCGAAACGCTGACCCGTGAAATCCTCACAGACTTGGTAGACCATATCAAGGTTTACGAAAACGGCAATATCAGCGTTCATTTCAAGTTCGCGGACGAGTTCCGCAAGATTGCCGAGTACATTGAAATCAACACCACCGATACCGCCGAGGCGGGCTGACCCCCGCCAAAGCATGAAAAGCCCTTAAAACCGTGTTTTCCTAATAGGAGCTAATCATATGGATTAGACTTCGTATACCGTGCATCTGACCACGAATCCTTTACAACGAGTGACGGCAAGAGATATTCTCAAGGTTTTAAACTCGACTACAACATTGTCTTTGATTTGGGCGGAAAGTATGAGAAGCTAACCTTTGATTGTTATGCGAAGTACGAAAAAACTTTAAGCATCTATTTGGATGGGAAACTGGCTCAGGAAATTGAATTAGTAGAAGGAATGCAGACGGTCACTGTACCCTTAAACTATGCAGGGACGATTGGCTTTGGTAGCTTCGGAGAGGGCTGGATTGCCAACGCCATTCTGAGTGGGGAGAGAACGGTAACAAAACCTGTGCCCCCCGCAAACGCCACTTATCTGGCGGATGCGTGTACGATAAACGGGGGCGCTCGTGGCAGTGTTACCGATACGTTCGAGAACGAGTATACAAACGCGGTGGAACTTGGCGGAACGGCGACAATAAGTTTGAACGGCAAATATAAAACGCTGACGGCGACCGTTTTCAAGAAGGCTAAGACTGGAGAGTCAACAACTGAAACGCGTAAGTACGCTTTGAAGTATATCTTTGAGAATAATCATACATACAAATTTTATGTTGACGGAAACGTTGTGGCAGAAATTGACTTATGGGATGCTACGTCTCCTCAAACCATTGAAATTCCTTTGAACTATGGCATGGAATTAAAAATTGAAGGCTCCAACAGCGTTCACCATCTTTTCCTCGCTGATGCCATTTTGGAGTGATTACAATGGAAAACAATGATAAAAAAAGACCCAAGTGGCTGACCGCCTTGCTGGTTATTCTGTTCTTGCTTCTCATAGTTGTAGTTGTTGCCTTTTTTAGCAGGGTATATTAACGAGGCCAAGCGGCGCACCGATCTAAAGCCGGTGCGCCGCTCATTTTATCTCCAGCACATAGTGCTTCATCAGCTCGTCACGGTTGCGCCCGTGTCCGAGGAACACGGAGGTCTCCGACAACGCCTCCTTAACGGATAGGCCACGGTCACGGCAATCGTTATAGTGCCTTTGTGCCGCCAGCTTGCGGAGGGCGTGAAAGCCCGTCTTGCGCTTGGTGTACTCGGTCATACCAAGCTCGGCAAACGCTCGGCGGAGATAGGCGTTCAGACTTTCCGACTGGACGGGGCAGACCCGACCTTCTCCCACTTCACGGCGGATTTCAGCAAGGCGGGAGGCTGTGTCAGGGTTGTTCAAGGTGATGGTTCTGCTTCGCTTGCCCTTGCTGTCCACGACCCGAACCGTTGCCGAGCCGTCAGGCTGTACCGTGATGTCCGACCCTTTCAGCTTGGCGCACTCACTGACCCGCAACCCACAAGAGCCAGAGAGAAAGACGGCATGGCGGGCTTGGCTCTTGCTTTGAGCCGAAAAAGAAAGCAAACGCCCATAGTCGGCCTCGGACACCTGCACCGTCCGCTTGGGGCTGGTCGCCGTGGCTGGCAACACGACCCCCTCGGTAAAAGCTATCTTGCTGTTGGGGTAGGTAGCCCCCGCCAGCGTTTCCAGCTTGCGAAGGTGGGACAGCCGAACCTTGAAGGTCGCCGCCGTCCACTCCTTGGCGTGGGCGTTGAGGTAGGCTTGGACGTGCTGGGGCTTGATGTCATAGAGGTGGCGGGGCGGGTCTGGCTGGCCTTTGAGCCAGTTGGCAAACCCCGCCGCCGTGTCCATAAGGTTCTTGCGGTCACTATATGAAAAGATGGTGGACTGCCGCTCATAGCCGCCCCGCTTCATACTGTGCTTATCCTGCTTTGTCTTGAAATTGCTCTCAATGGCAAATAATAGCTGATGCTTGATGGATTTACTCATATATCACCCTTTCCTTTTTGTGCGCCATTAACGGGCTTACGCCCGTTAATGGCGACACCCTACAATGTGGTTACTTCTTCAGACTACTTCTGCCGTACCCGCAGTACGGCACAACCGAGGCGCAAGGCTACCACGCCTTGACCGCCTCACTATCGGGGCAAGCCCGATACAAAGAGCGGAGGGACGGCTTCAAGCCGTCCCTCCTTTCGTTGGAACATGGGCGTTTAACTGGCAAACGCAAAGACCATTGTGAACCGACACGAATACCCGCTTCCTTGTGTACCGTGCTTTTGCTCAAGCCGAACTTGGCCGCGGCGGCGCGGACGGTCGCCCCGTGGTCAATGATATACTCCGCCAGCGCCACCGCCCGCTCCTCAATATTTCCCTTCACACAGCAACACTCCCTGCCCTTGACCTATGGCACTATACGCGCCGGGAGAAGAAAATATTCCCTCGCCCTTGCAACCGCAGGCAGAATGGGCTATAATAGGTTCATATTTATAAGGTAAGCGAGGGATCGTTATGCAGCGCACCACTATCCGTAACATTTTGGCCGATATGGACGCCTTTGCCGGCAAGACTGTCACCGTCTGCGGCTGGGCGCGCACCATTCGGGACATGAAGACCTTTGGCTTTATCGAGCTGAACGACGGCTCCGCCTTCCAGAACCTTCAGGTCGTGATGGACGCCAATGCGCTTCCGAATTATAAGGACATCGCCGGGCAGAACGTGGGCGCGGCCCTGATCGTCTCCGGGCAGGTGGTGCTTACCCCCGAGGCCAAGCAGCCTCTGGAGCTGAAGGCCGCCGCCATTGAGGTGGAGGGCGTGTCCACCCCCGACTACCCTCTGCAGAAGAAGCGCCACTCGGTGGAGTACCTGCGCACCATCCAGCACCTGCGCCCCCGGACGAACCTCTTCTCCGCCGCCTTCCGGGTGCGCTCCGCCGCCGCCTACGCCATCCACGAGTTTTTCCAGCGCCGCGGCTTTATCTACGTCCACACCCCCATCATCACCGCCTCCGACTGCGAGGGAGCGGGGGAGATGTTCCAAGTCACCACCCTGCCCCTGAACGACGTGCCCAAGGCGGAGGACGGCGGGGTGGACTTCGCGCAGGATTTCTTCGGCAAGCCCGCCAGCCTCACCGTTTCCGGCCAGCTCAACGCGGAGAACTTCGCCATGGCCTTCGGGGATGTCTACACCTTCGGCCCGACCTTCCGGGCGGAGAAGTCCAACACCCAGCGCCACGCGGCGGAGTTCTGGATGATCGAGCCGGAGATGGCCTTTTGCGACTTGGCGGGGTATATGGACGTGGCGGAGGCCATGATCAAATACGTCATCAAGGCCGTTTTGGAGCGGTGCGCCGCCGAGATCGACTTCTGCAACGCCTTTGTGGACAAGGGCCTGAAGGAGCGTTTGGCGCACGTGGCCGCCAGCGACTTTGGCCGGGTGAGCTACACCGAGGCCATCGACATCCTCCAAAAATCCGGGGTGAAGTTTGAATACCCGGTGTCTTGGGGCTGCGACCTCCAGACCGAACACGAGCGGTATCTCACCGAGCAGCACTTCCAAAAGCCGGTGTTCGTCACCGACTACCCCAAGGATATCAAGGCGTTCTATATGCGGGAAAATCCCGACGGGAAGACCGTCGCCGCCGCCGACTGCCTTGTCCCCGGCATCGGGGAGATCATCGGCGGCAGCCAGCGCGAGGAGCGTCTGGATAAGTTAGAGGCCCGCATGGACGAGCTGGGCATGGACAAGGAAAACTACTGGTGGTATCTCGACCTGCGCCGCTATGGCTCTTGCACCCACGCCGGCTTTGGTCTGGGCTTTGAGCGGCTGGTGATGTACCTCACCGGTATTTCCAACATCCGGGACGTGGAGCTGCATCCCCGCACGGTAGGGAATGCGGAATTTTAACATGAAAAAGCGTCTTTTGGCCCTGCTGTGCGCGGTCGCAGCGTGCCTTGCTCTGTTGATTCCTTGGAGTTATGCTGCCGGTGTTTATGACGATGTGTATTTGGTCGGCGTCAACGACACCGTCCTTTTGGGCCTGATCTCCGAAAGCCAGATGCCGGTGCGCCGGGGCAACGTGATCTATGCCCCCTACACCGTTCTGGACAACAAGGAGCTGGGCTTGAGCTACGCGCTGAACCGCAGCGGCGGAACTTTCACCATCTTCAACCGGGAAAGCACCCTGATCTTCCAGCTCAACGGCTCGGGCTCGTCGGACAAGAAGGGCGGGGAGTACGCACAGGGCATCATTACCCGCAACGGCGTGGTGTATATTCCCCTGCGCTTTGTGTGCAGCTTTTTTGACCTGAGCTACTCCTTCTACAATCTGGTTCTGCCCGACGGCACCGTGCCCATTGCCCGCCTCCGCACCTCCGCCGCCACCTTGGGGGACACCCAGTTCGGCACGCAGGCCGCTCAGCTCGTGGCCGGCCCTCTGGCCCAGTATCTCGCCGCGCAGGCCACTCC
>CARXAY010000110.1 GCA_949093475.1 uncultured Oscillospiraceae bacterium | reverse complement strand
TTTGGCGGAGCTGTGCCTGCCCCTGACCCGCGTGGGCGGGTGGTTTCTCCCCATGAAAAGCACCGAGAGCGGCGGCGAGCTGGACGCCGCCAAGCCCCTGCTGGGCCAGCTGGGCGGCGCTCCTGTGGGGCATTGGGACTACTCCCTGCCCGGCGTCGATGTGACCCACCGCATTTGGCGCATCGAAAAGCGCGGGCCAACCCCCGATATTTTCCCCCGCAAATGGGCGAAGATCAAGAAAACACAGCACAAATAACAAAAATTCCCTTGCGTGCAGGGGGATTTTGTGCTATGATAACCATGTAATTTGCCCATTGTGGGCTTTTGCCGCCAAACTCCGGGAAAGGAGCTGAACCCCTCATGTCCACATCTGTCGCCGTCACCTCGGGCAAGGGGGGCACCGGCAAGACCTCTTTTACCGCCGCAGTCGGCTCTTGTCTGGCCGCGCTGGGCCAAAAGACCCTGTGCATCGACATGGACATCGGCCTTCGCAATCTGGACATCGCCTTGGGGATGTCCGATCTGGCCGTGATGGACTTTACCGACGTGATCCAAGGCCGCTGTGCCTTTGACCGCGCGGCGGTGGAACACCCGAAGATCCCCGGCCTGTTCCTGCTCACCGCGCCCCTTTCCCTCCCGCCGGAGATCACCGGGCAGCACGTCTCCGCTCTGGTGACGCAGGCCAAGGAGGTTTTTGACTTTGTACTCATCGACTGCCCCGCCGGGCTGGGGGACGGCTTTCGTCTGGCCTCCGGCGCAGTAGACCGGGCGGTGGTGGTGTCCATGACCGAGCCCTCCGCCCTCCGGGACGCCCAGCGCACCGTGATGGAGCTTTCCCCTCAGTTGGAAGTTCTCCATTTGGTGATGAACCGGGTGCAGCCGCGGATGATCCGCAAGCTCCACACCAACATTGATCAGGCCATGAACACCGCCGGCCTGCCTCTTTTGGGGGTCATTCCGGAAGACCCCAAGGTCACCCTTGCCGCCGCAGAGGGCACGCCTCTGATCTTGGCCGCCCGCAAGGGCGCGGCGGTGGCCTATCTCAACATTGCCAAACGCCTGATGGGCCGGCGGGTTCCCCTGATGATGACCTGACGGCAGCAGGTTAAAATAAAAACGAGGAAAGGTGTGTTTTTAGCATGACCATCGCACTGATGAGCCACGACCGTAAGAAGGAATTGATGGTACAGTTCTGCACGGCGTACAGCGCCATTTTTGCCAAGCACACCATCTGTGCCACCAATGCCACCGGCCGTCTGGTTCAGGAGGCCACCGGCCAAAAAGTCCACCTTTTCCTCCCCGGCGGGCAGGGCGGCGCCCAGCAGATCGGCGCGCGCATCGCCTATAATGAGATCGATCTGGTGCTGCTCTTTGCCGACCCCCAGATCGAAACGGACGACGCCGACCTCCACTACGTTCTCCAGCTCTGCGACCAGTACAGCGTCCCCTGCGCCACCAACATTGCCACGGCGGAGATGCTCATTCTGGGCCTTGACCGGGGCGATCTGGACTGGCGCACGGTGATGAAGCCGCAGAATAACACGCCCTTTACGTTGTAAGAGAAGCGCGACCCGAAAGGACTGACCCCCATGCCCATTCAAAAACCCCGCACCTTATCCGGCTTTATGGAGCTTTTGCCCCAAAAGCAGGCGTTGTTCGACGCCATGGTGGAAAAGCTCCGCCGCACCTACGCCCTTTACGGCTTTTCCCCCTTGGACACCCCCGTCATCGAGGCCAGCGAGATCCTTTTGACCAAAAGCGGCGGCGAGACGGAAAAACAAATTTACCGCTTTACCAAGGGGGACAGTGACCTGTCCCTTCGTTTTGACCTGACCGTTCCGCTGGCCAAATATGTGGCTCTCCACTACAACGATCTGGCCTTCCCCTTCCGCCGCTTTCAGATCGGCAAGGTCTACCGCGGGGAGCGGGCCCAGCGGGGCCGCTTTCGGGAGTTTTATCAGGCGGACATCGACGTGATCGGCGACGGCGCGCTGGACATCCTCAACGACGCCGAGATGCCCGCCATCATCTACCGCGCGTTCACCTCCCTCGGCTTGGAGCGGTTCGTCATCCGGGTGAACAACCGCAAGCTCCTCAACGGCTTTTACGCCATGCTGGGCTGGGATCACAGGGCCGGCGACATTATGCGCGCGGTGGACAAGGCGGAAAAGATCGGGCTGGAAAAGGTGGGGTTCATCCTCTACGACGATCTGGGTCTGGACGAAGATTCCGTGGGTGATATCCAAGAGTTTATGGCCATCAAGGGCACGAACGCGCAGGTGCTGGACGCGCTGGAGGGCTACCGCGGCCGAAACGAGGCCTTTGACCAAGGACTGGACGAGCTAAAAACCGTCTGCCGCTATCTGGCGGACTTCGGCGTGCCCGAAAGCCACTTTTCCATCGACCTCTCCATCGCCCGGGGGTTGGACTACTACACCGGCACGGTGTATGAGACCCGCCTTTTGGACTACCCGGAGATCGGCTCTCCCTGTTCCGGCGGGCGATATGATAACTTGGCGGCATATTACACCGACAAACAACTCCCCGGCGTGGGCATTTCCATTGGGCTGACCCGGCTTTTCTATGTGCTGGACGAGCAGGGCCTGCTCAATCCCGACGCCCTCACCGCCCCGGCGGAGGTTTTAGTGCTGCCCATGACCGAGGACTTAGCCCCCGCCGTGGCGCTGGCCACCGCCTTGCGGGAGGGCGGCGTGACCGCCCAGCTCTACCACGAGGGGAAAAAGTTCAAGCAGAAGCTCTCCTACGCCGACCGGCTGGGCATCCCCTTCGTGGCCCTGCTGGGAGAGGACGAGCTGGCGCAGGGCAAGGTGGCCTTGAAGGATATGTCCAGCGGGGAGCAGCAGCTCCTCACCGCCCAAGAGGCCGCAGCGTACGTGACACAGGCTTTGGCGGCGCGCAGAGCCGCCCGGCCCATTCAGGAGAAACCACAATGAAAAAACGTCTGATCGCCGCCCTGCTGTGCGGCTGTTTCCTCGCCACCCCCGCTCTGGCGGCCAGCTCCTTCCCCGCCGTCAACACCTACTCCCCCGGCTATTACACCGACGTGAAGCCGGACGAGTGGTACGCCGACGCGGCCCAGCTCTGCTATGAAGCGGGGCTGATCACCGGCACGCGGGCCAACACCTTCTCCCCCAACAACGCCGTTACCATCGGCGAAGCCGCCGCGCTGGCCGCCCGCATCCTCTCCTCCATCAGCGGCGAGGCCATTCGTGCCGAGGCGGCGGGAGAGGCTTGGTATCGCCGGTATGTGGAGTTTTTGGAGGCCCACTCCGTGGCTGTGCCCGACCCGGCCCAGAACGCGTCCCGCACCCAGTTTTTCCATCTTCTGGCCGCCGTCGTTCCCCCGGAGCGGCTTGCCCCCATCAATTCCATCGAGACTCTCCCCGACACCGACGACGCCGACATCCTGCGGTTTTATAACGCGGGGGTTTTGACCGGCACGGACGCCACCGGGACGTTTCAGGGCGGGCGCGGCCTGCGCCGCAGCGAGTGCGCCACCATGGTGGCCCGCATCATCGACCCCGACCTGCGGCAGACCTTTACCCTCCAAAGCGAGGCGGAGACCCCCACCCTCTCCCCCGAGGAGGAGCTTTTGCAGACCGAAGCCTTCCGGGTCAACGGCGTGTCGGTGTCCTTCGACCGGTTTATCGACACCCTCAACGCCTGCGTCGCTGAGACGGACGCCTCCCTGAAAGCCAACAACGACGGCAAGGGGCTGGACTGGAACGCCAAATACACCGGGGTGGACGACCTCCCGGCGTATTTCAAGGAAATGGCCATGGCCCGTCTGGTGGAATCCACCCTCATTTCCGCGCAGGCCAAGGCGCTGGGGTGTAGCGAGGAGGCCCTCCCCGCCGTCCTCACCCCCGACCCGGCCAAGGCGCTGGACAAGATCTACTGCGCCAAGCACATTTTGGTGGACGACGAGCAGACCGCCACTGCCATTGTGGCCCTGCTGAAGTCCAGCCCCTCGCTGGACACCTTTAACTCCCTGATGAACCAATACGGCACAGACCCCGGCATGAAATCCGACCCCAGAGGGTATATTTTCACCGACGGGGATATGGTCGCCGAGTTTGAAAACGCCGTCAAGGCCCTGAACATCGGCGCTTGCTCCAATGTTCCGGTGAAATCCCAGTTCGGCTATCACGTCATCCTCCGCCTTGACCCCACCACCCGCAGCGGGTGGGAGCAGGCGGTTCAGGAGCTGAAATATGAGGACTATGTGGACGCATGGGTGGACTCCGCCACCGTCACCCCCAACACCGCCGAGCTGAACAAGCTGGACGTTCAGGCCCGGTACGAGGCCTATCTGGCGTCCCAAAACGGCTGAATGACCGCAATCAAAACACGATGGAGTTGATCGCAATGGAAAACATCAAAACCGCTTACCGCACCCACACCTGCGGACAGCTGCGTATGGGCGACGTGGGCACCAAGGTGACCGTCGCCGGGTTTTTGGAGAATCTCCGGGAGGTGGGCGCCAACCTTGGCTTCGCCGTCCTGCGGGATTTTTACGGCCTCACCCAGATCGTCATCGAGACCGAGGAGATGATGGCCGCCTTTAAGGCCCTCAACAAGGAATCCACCCTTCAGGTCACCGGCACGGTGCGGGAGCGGGACTCCAAAAATCCCAATATGCCCACCGGGGACATTGAGATCCTCCCCGAAACCCTCACGGTCTTGGGCCGCTGCCGCCACAACGAGCTGCCCTTCCAAGTTTCCCGCTCCCGGGAGGCGGATGAGTCCGCCCGGCTAAAATACCGCTACCTCGACCTCCGCAACCCCGAGGTAAAGGCCAACATCATCCTCCGCTCTCAGGTGGTGGCCGCCTTGCGCGCCGCTATGATTGAGCAGGGCTTCATGGAGATCACCACCCCCATTTTGACCGCCTCCTCCCCGGAGGGCGCGCCGGTGGCCTACGAGCTCCGGCTGCCGGTGCTGATGTACCACCACGTGGT
>CARXAY010000109.1:3972-4995 GCA_949093475.1 uncultured Oscillospiraceae bacterium | reverse complement strand
CTCCTGCATGGCCCGCTCGCAGGCGGCCACAAAGCCGTGAAGCTCGTCGGACTGATAGGCGATCCCTGCGGAAAAATCCTCCAGCTGGCCGGGGAAGCTGTGGCGCACCACCGGCTTGCCCGCCGCCAGATACTCGAACACCCGCCCCGGGCACACGTCGCTGGCGCTCCCCTCCCGGCGAAGATCCATGCACACGTCCCACTGGCCGACGTAGTCGGGCACTTCGATCAAGGGGTGGCGGTCGGCTAAGATCACATGGTCCATGGTCTGAAGCCGCCGCAGGCCGGGGCTGTCCTCCTGCCGCCCCAGCAGCATGAACCACCAGTCCGGGTGGGCGGCGGCGCAGGTGAACACCGGGCCGTAGTCCAGATCGGCCCAAAGCGTCCCCGCGTAGCCCAGCAGCGGCCGTCCCGCGGCCATGGCCTCCTCCGGGGTCTCGATGTCGCTGCGGGCAAACATGGGAAAGTTGCACCCGTTCTCCACCACGGCGATATTGTCCGAGCAGGGGGACAGGCGATCCTTCAGCCCCTCCGACGCAGCAAAGATCAGATCGGCCTGAATGGCCAGATCGCTCTCCCACGCCGGGGGAAACCCCGTCCAATACCGTCCGCAGTCGTACACCAGCCCGCGGTAGGGCAAAAAGTCCAGCAGATGCACCCCCTGCGGGGTGGCGCACCATAGCACCGGCTCGCGGATGTTCCGTTTGTTCAGAATATCCAGCACATAGTCGGCGACCCGCCGCTGGTTGCGGTGAAAACGGAAGGCCTGCCGTTCGCTCACGTCCCAGATGGGCGGCAGGGTATACACCGTCACGCCGGGCCGCATCTTGCGCCCCGGTTTTTTGTGTTCCTTGCCGCCCCGCGGCTCAGGCGGCTCGAAATACAGCACCTCCGCCCCCTTCATGCGGCTCATGAGCTGCTGGGTGCGGGTGGGAACGCCCTGCCACGGGTCGGGCGCAAGACAGACGATGTCTCTCATGGCGTGCTGCCCTCCAAAAGCCGGGCCGCCGTCTCGCTGTTGCGG
>CARXAY010000109.1:0-3962 GCA_949093475.1 uncultured Oscillospiraceae bacterium | reverse complement strand
CCACCCCGGACAGCAGGAACTCCCTGTCGTCCATCCGCGCCGCCGCCTTGTCGATGGCGGCCCGCAGCCCCTCCGACGTCACGTCCTTCAAGTCCATATAGAGGTCTTGCCCGATATAATCCAAGAAGGAACTGACCTTCTGATCATAGACCACCCCAACCAGCGGCACGCCCTGCCCCGCGGCAAACACCAGCGCGTGCAGCCGCATGGACACCACCGCCTTCATCCGGGCAAACATCCCGATCACATGGCTGGAGCAGGTACACTGGGGCGCGATCACGTGGGGTATGTCGCCCAGCTTCGCCGTCACCTTCTTGGCCGCGGCGTTGTCCAGCCGCGCCTCGATGGGGAGAAACACCGGGGTCAGGCCGTACTTCTCGTAGGCATACCGCGCCCCCGCCGCAAAGGCGTCCGCCTTCTCCTCAAAGCCGGGCCAAGGCCGCAGGGTGAAGCAGATATACGCGCCGTCCTTCTCCAGCCCCCGCT
This sequence comes from uncultured Oscillospiraceae bacterium, assembly GCA_949093475.1. Classification (GTDB taxonomy): domain Bacteria; phylum Bacillota; class Clostridia; order Oscillospirales; family Oscillospiraceae; genus MGBC124762. Next base: position 3,476 of record CARXAY010000109.1, on the reverse strand, counting down.
CCCGCAGGAGGCCGTCCACCGTGCCCTCGTCCGCCGCAGGCAGGATCACCGTAGGGTCGGCGGAGAGGATGATCTCCGGCTTGGTCACCCCCATATCCGCCAGCTCCTCCTTGGAGTTCACGTCCCGCAGGGTAATGGCGTCCACGCTTTTTTCCAGCACCCGGGCGCACCGGCGGCGGTTGGAGGGATACTGGATCGGCCCGATGCCGCAGCCGTACATCAGCACCTTGTTGTGCCGCCGGTGGGCCATGGAGATGGTAAGCAGATAGAACCACAGGGAACGCCGGGAGGTCACGTCCTGCATCAGCGACCCGCCGCCGTTGATATAGAGCTGGGTGTGGCCCAGCCGCCGCCAGAACTTGTCCACCCGGAAGGTGTAAAACGCGTTCACCCGGTATTTGAGCCGCGTCTCCTTGGGCCGCCGGGACAGTACCCAGAGGGGGAGATCGGGGTCAATGTCCCGCAGCTCCTTGACGATGGCCTCCAAGATCGCGTCGTCCCCGGCGTTTCCTTTGCCGTATGCGCCGCACACCAATGCGCCGTAACGCTTCTCCGCCTTTCCTTGGCGGCGGAGAATGGTGCGGTAGATCTCCTCTTGCTTGTCAATGGTACTCTCGATGGAATAGTTGGCCTTGGCCTTTTCATAGAGCTGCCTGCCCATGCTTTCGCGCAGCTCCTTGTCCCCGCCCAGCCGAACCAGATGTTCCGCCAGCGCGTCCACATCTCCCGGCGTAAAGAGAAAGCCGTTGATCCCGTGGTCGATGAGATAGGGCAGACCCCCCACCCGGCTGCACACGGCGGGCAGGCCCGCCCGCGCCCCTTCGGTGATGGAGTAGGAGAAGGTCTCGGAGAGAGAGGTCAGGGTGTTGATGTCCAGCGCATGATAAAAGCTGTCGGTGTCCGTGACCCACCCGGCAAAGCAGACCGCGTCCCCCAGCCCAAGTTCCCCGGCCAGCGCCTCTAACTTCTCCTGCTCCGCGCCGTCCCCGGCGATGAGCAGCCGCAGGGCGGGACACTGCCTCCGGGCCTTGGCAAAGCCCCGCAGCAGCGTGGGATAGTCCTTCACCGGGTTGAGCCGGGCGGTGATGCCCACGATCACCGCGTCCGACGGCCACGAAAGGCCCAGACTTTTCAAATACTCCTCCCGGCTCAGGGCGGGGGTGCGGGGGGTAAAGTCCAGACCGTTGTAAATGGAAAACAGCTTGTCCACATCAAAGCCCCGGTCGATCAGGGTGTCCACCATGGCGTCGGACACGCCGATGCGGTAGTCCAGCCGCCGCAGGGCAATGGCGTTGATCGTTCCGTAGGTCAGCCGGGACACCGGCCGGCCCATATAGTCCAGCCGGGGGTCGGAGTGGACGGTGGTCACCGTGGGCAGCTTGCACCGCCGCAGCAGCAGCATCCCCATCATATTGGCCCGCGCCCCGTGGCAGTGGATGATCTGGAAGCCGCCGTCCCGGATAAAGCCCTCTAACTGCTTGAGCACCGCCGGCAGGTTTCGCCCCGCCATCACGGTGGTGGGAATCCCCATCTCCCGGGCCTCCTGTGCAAACGGCCCTTCCATGAAACACACCATGTGGATGTCCACTCTCGTGGCAATATTGGACAGAAGGGATAAAATATGGGTTTTGGCGCCGCCGGTGTCGCCGCCGCTGATCAAATGCACGACCTTCATTTCCCCACCTCCTGTTGTAAGGAATCCTTAAACAAAAAAGGCTTGAACTCATATGTAAAATATTATATACTATCCTTATCACTTTGGCAAGGCTTCCCACCGGACGCCGCCAACATATAATTGGGAGGTTCCCATGAAGATCATCGACGAAAAAGGCAAGCTCTTTGGCAAGATCAATCTGATCGATCTGCTGGTGGTCATCGTTCTGATCGCCGCCATCCTCTTCCTCGCCGTCCGTTTTGTCCGCGGCCGCGACGCCAACCCCATCAATTCCTCCACCAAGCTCACCTACACCACTTTGGTGTCCAACATCACCCCCGAGGTGTACGAGGAAGTGCAGCGCCAGCTTGCGGCGGCCGGCGGCCGCGACCAGCTCATGGCCTCCGGCGACCTGCTGAACGCCTACGTCACCAAGGTGGAGGCCCGCCCTCACATGAACTACCAGCCCGACGACAACGGCGTGGTCACCGCCTCGGAGGAGCAGGGGGACAAGGCCCATTTGGATCTGGTCTTCACCGTGGAGGCCAACGTGGTCAACCCCATCGTCAACGAGGTAGGCACGCAGGAAGTCCGCGTGGGCAAGAGCCACATCCTCAAAACCGTCCACTTTGAGTTCGCCTACGGCTCGATCCTCACCTGCGACTGGGAATAAGCCATGTTCACCGCCCTCAGCCCTCTGGAGTGGCCCATCCTCCTTTGGGTTCAGAACGTCCTGCGTAACAGCGTCACCGACCCCATCGTTTCCTTTTTCACCCATCTGGGCGATGGGGGCGCGCTGTTTATCGTTCTGACCCTCCTGCTCCTCTGCCACCCCAAGACCCGCCGGGCCGGGTTCGCCGCGGCCTGCGCTCTGGTGTTCAGCTTGCTGTTTACCAACATCCTCCTCAAGCACCTGTTCGCCCGGCCGCGGCCTTGGGTGGACTGCGCCGCCCTCCTCCCGCTGGTGGCGGAGCCCGACCCCAACTCTTTCCCCTCCGGGCATACCTCCGCCGCGTTTGCCTTTGCCTTTGGCTCGCTACGGGCGCTGCCCAAAAAGTGGATGAAGGTCTCTGTCGTGGTCTTGGCCGTGCTGATGGCCCTCTCCCGGCTCTACGTGGGCGTCCACTACCCTTCCGATGTGCTGGTGGGCTTCGTGGTGGGCGATCTGGCCGCCCTGTGCGGCTGGCTTTTGTCCGAAAAGCTCCTGCAATGGCGCGCCTCCCGCCCGGCCTCTTAGGCCGGGCTTTTTTCTTGTGTTTCACCGTTCACTTGTATTTGACATCACGGCCGGGATAGTCTAAAATAGAAGCTGCAAGTAAGCTGGACAGCCGCGTGGCGCGCCGGAAACAGCCGCCATGAGGAAAGTCCGGGCTCCGTAGGGCAAGGATAACGGGTAACACCCGCCGGGGGCGACCTCAGGAAAAGTGCAACAGAAATAGACTACCCGCCCCTTACCGGGCGGGAAAAGGTGGAAAGGTGCGGTAAGAGCGCACCCGATGGCGTGTCAAGCGCCCATCGCTGTAAACTCTATCCGGAGCAACACCGTGGAGGGACACAAGGCCGGCCCGGCCGTCCCGTGGAGGTGGCTTGAGCGTATTGGCGACAATGCGTCGAGATAGATGGCTGTCTTAAAGGACAGAACCCGGCTTACAGGCTTACTTGCGTTTTCAAACGTTCACCCCTCACGGGGGCTTATTCTTTAGGAGGTGTCCTTTATGGCCAGAGCCATCGCCAGCATCCTCGCCGCGTCCGCCACGGCCCTCTCCCTCATTTTGGGCGCGTGCCAGACCCCGCCCCCGCCCAAGCCCGCCTATGACTACAC
>CARXAY010000108.1 GCA_949093475.1 uncultured Oscillospiraceae bacterium | reverse complement strand
CTGTTATCCCTCCTTGCTCCCCAGAAGGTCTGATCTTCGGATGCCCTGCGCTTGGAGGGCCACCAGATAGAGTAACGCCCCAAAAACGGCGGTGATCAAGCAGCTTGCGGCGGCGTGCAGCCCCGCATCCAGCAGGTGGCCGAACAGCAGCCGGCAGCACAGGGCCATCAGCACAGCCCCCAGCCCCGGCGCGACCGCCCAAGAAAAGGTCTGCCCCTTCAGATCGATGGCCTTACGCACCGACCGCCAGTTGAGCCACGCCCCCAGCAAAGAGCTGACCCACAGCCCGGTTACATAGCCTTTCAGGCCGATGTTGGGGTCTCCTACCAGAAAATAAGTAAACGCCAGTTGTACGCCGTCGCTGAGGAGCATATTCCCTGCGGCGGCGCTCTGCTTTCCAAGGCCGTTGAGAGCGCTGCCCAGCACCGCCTGATAGCCCGTGAATATGACCCCCACGGCCAGCGGCAGGATCATCTCCCCCGCCCGTGCATCCTTAAACAAAAGCTGTCCCAGCGCAGGCCCGATGACCACCAAAAGTGCCATGCAGGGCAGCAGCACGCAGGAGGTCGCCGCCATCACCCGGCTGAGCTGCTCCCGGGCCTCCTTGCGCTTGTTCACCGCCACCGCCTGCGCCAGCTTGGGCACAAGCACCAGCCCCAGCGCGCCGATAAAGGCCGTGGGCATCAGGAGCATGGGGATAGTCATACCGTTGATGACGCCAAAATCGCTCATAGCCTCCCCCGCCGTCTTGCCCCCCTTTACCAGAAGCTGGGGGATCAAAATGGCGTTGGCCGAGCCCATGAGGTTGCCCAAAAGCGCCGTACTTCCCACGGGCAGGGCGATACGCCCGATCTCCCGCCAAAGCCCTGCCGGGCGGGGGCAGCAGGGGGCGCACGAGCCGATGTAACGGCGAAAGAGCAGGGTCAGCGTGGCGGCGGAAAACACCTCGCACACCACCATTCCCGTGACAATGACCCCCACCGTCCCCTCGCCCCCCATGGGCAGGAAGAGGATCAACAGGCCCAGCACCGCCACGGCGCGGATGACCTGCTCCGCCATTTCGGAAAAGGCCGGGGGGCGCACCATTCCTACCCCAAAGAAGCAGTGTTTTTGGATGTTTTCGATGCCGGTGAGCAGGATGCAGGGCAGGAGCAAAACAAGCCCCGTGCGGGTGCGGGCGTCGCCCAGAATATAGACGGAGATCGGGTCGGAAAGGGCCGTCGTCAGCACGGCCAGCGGCGCCAGCAGACACACCAGACAAATGAGGCAGCTCCGCCGCACCTGACAGATCCCCATTCGGTCGCCCTTGGCCTGACAGCGGGCGGAAAGGGCGGAGGCCGCCACCGTCAGCCCCACGGTGGTAATGGAGGACAGCACGGAATAAACCGGCATGATGAGCTGATATAGGCCCATCATCTCCGGCCCGATGAGCCGCGCCAGCACGATCCGGTAGAAAAAGCCGACGATCTGTCCAAACAGACCGCTGAAGGTCAACAGCATCGTGCCATACATCATCGTCCCCGAACGTCTGCCCACAGCCTTCACCCCCATAGGGTCACCCTATGCGCCGGACGCAGCGTCAAGAACCACGGAAACGCCGTCTATTTTCCCCTTGTACTTTTGCGGCAAATACGCTATAATGTCCTAAAACTTCACCCCGTCAGAAAGGAGGGCTGCCTGTGGCCCGTCCCGGTTTTATCCACGACCCGCTGGATATCAAGCTGCTGGTCTTATATGTCATGTCCCGCGTCGCCGCCCCGGTGGACTTCGCGGCCCTCACCGCTCTGGCCCTTCAGGATGACGGCATGGACTACTTTCTCTTCGCGCAGGCGGTGGAGGAGCTGGTGGCCAGCGGCCACCTCATGCTGGGGGACGACGGTCTCTACTCCATCACCGAAAAGGGCCGCGCCAACAGCGCCGTGATGGAGAACTCCCTCCCCTCGGTGGTGCGCGGGCGGTGCAACCGCGCCTTGGCCAGTCACAACAATGCCCTGCGCCGCGCCGAGCAGGTCACCGCGCAGGTGGATACCATGGAGGAGGGCCGTTGTCAGCTCACGCTGGGGCTTTCCGACGACGCCGGGGAGCTGTTCCGCTTAACGCTGGCCATGCCTGACCGGGCGCAGGCCCAGTCGGTGGCGGACAGCTTTCAGGCCGCCCCTGACAAGCTGTTTCACGCCTTGGTGGCGGTTTTGCTGGACGACGGAAAGGAGGGGGAATGATGCCGGAGATCATGGTGCTGGGCTACCCTCTGTCCATGCTGTTCCTCTACTTCTGCTTTTACTCCTGCGCCGGATGGTGCATGGAGACCGTCTACTGCTCTATTCTGGAAAAGCGCTTCGTTCCCCGGGGTTTCCTCCACGGCCCGCTGTGCCCCATCTACGGCGTGGGGGTATTGCTGATGATCCTGTTTTTCGCCCCGCTGAAGCACAATCTGGTCGTTTTTTATCTGGTCTCCACGGTGGTCATGTCCGCTTGGGAGTATTTCGTGGGCTGGTTTTTGGAGGTCACCACCCACATGAAGTACTGGGATTACAGTATGTACCGCTTTAACCTCAAGGGCCGCATCTGCCTTTGGGTGTGTCTGGTCTGGGGTCTTTTGTCCTATGTGTGTATCTTCTGGATCCATCCGCCGGTGGCGGCGCTGTTTGACCAGATCCCCCTTTCTGTCCGTCAGGCCGTCGCCATCGTGCTGGCCTTGGCGGTGCTGGCCGACGCCGTTGTCACCATCCGCGAGCTGGCTTTGATGACCAAGGTTCTGGATACGCTGCAAAGCCTCAGCGGCGAGCTGCAGCTTCAGGTCTCTCTGGGGAAAATGGAGCTTTCCGACCGTATCGGTCAGGCCAAGGGGATGGTCACCGACAAGCTTCAGGACGCCAAGGAGGCCATGGCTACCCTCCTGCCCGAATCGGTTACCGACGCCGGCAGCAAGCTCAAGGCCCGCTACAATGATCTGGTGGCCTCCGCCGAGCGGTACACCCGCCGCCTGCGCAACATCTACCACCCCTACACGCCCAAGCTGGACGAGCGCGTCCGCCAAGACATCCACAAGCAGAGCGACCAGCTGGCGCAGGCCCGCCGGGACGCCCGCGCCGCCAAGCGCCAAAAACGGTCTTAGAACAGGAGCGGCAACATGGGCGCTGTATTTGAAATCAGCATGATCAGCAGATCTTTCGTTCCTCTGGAGGTATGTACAAATTACTTTTCCTGTCTGGGACTTTCCTTTTTGTCCGAACGGTTGGAGTGTATTCAGGATTGGGACTGGCACGGACACAAAAGCCTGCCTTTTCCTTCTCCTACACAGGATATAAGATTGCTTGTGACCACAGATCATATCGTGTTCCTGAATGGTACACTTGGCCCATCACAGGCCGGTATATTCATCTACCAAAACACGGATGAGACCTTTCAAACCGATCTGTGGTTTCAGGATACACTGTATTCCCACCTGCCCGATCTTGCTGCGATCAATGACGGATCATTTCAAGCGCTGGAAGATCACCTGCAAAGGTCGTTGCACCTGTTCCATTCGTACGGGCCGGTACTTGCCGTCATGGGAGAGGAGATCATGTTTGAATATCTTCCTGATTTAGATGCCTGCCGTCGCCGTTCACGCGTAGACAGGTGGATCAACTTCAAAAATGAGGCCGCGGTATAAACCGCGGCCTTTCTATTTCAGATCGATCCAATACCGCCGTACCAGCCGTTCCCCGTCGGGCACTTTGTTCTCCAGCGTGGCGTTGAAGTGAAGGATGGTGCGGGCCGAGCCGGGGTTGTCGTCGTGGCAGGTGACCAGCACCTTGTCCATCCCCAGCGTCTCCCGGCAATAGTCCAGTGCCAAGGCCAGCATCTCGGTGGCGTAGCCCCGGCGGCGAAGGGCAGGATGGACGCTGTAGCCGATGTGTCCTCCGATCCGCTCCAGATGGTCGTTGAGGGTGTGGCGGATGTTCACCATACCCACCAGCGTCCCCTCCGCGTCCAACGCCAGAAAGGTATCCGCCTTCACCCAGCCCGGCACATCTCCGGAGCAGGCGTGGTGAAGCCAGTAATGGAAGTCCTCCGTCTCCCGCAGGCCGGAAGCTCCGTCGGTGGTCTCGCCGCTGTCTAAAAACGCCTGCCGGTAGGCCCAGACCGCCTCCTCATCCCGCTCGGTGGGATAAACCAAGCGCAGCCGGGCAGAGGCGGTCTCCCCTTTTGTCGCCACACAGCGGCAAATGGGCTTCCCCTCTTGATAGAATTTCTCCTCGTAGTCGGTCATAATACCCTGCACGCCGTTGGCATGGAGGTCGCGGGTCACCTCGGACAGCGTGTAGCCCGCCTTGGGGAACTGGAAAAGCGACCACTCAAAGAGGTCGGCGTTGTCCGTTTTGAAGTGGATCTCGCCCCTTGCCCCCAGCACGCGGGCATACCGCCGCAGGAAGTCGGGGTGGGTCAGCCGCCGCTTGGCCTGCGCCTTGGAGGGCCATGGGTCGGAGAAGTTGAGGTACAGGCGGTCTATTTCCCCGTCGGCAAAATAGTCCCGCAGGGCTTCGGCGTTGGCGTCGATGAAATAGACGTTTGGGAGGCCCATCTCTCCGCACCGCTCCATGGCCACCACCATGGCGTCCGCCACCCGTTCCAAGGCGATGAACAGAACCTCTGGGTTCGCCTGCGCGGTCTGGGCGGTAAAGCGGCCCTTGCCGCAGCCCAGCTCCAGCCACACCGCCTTGCATCCGGGCATCAGCTCCCGCCAGCGGCCCTTTTGGGCGGCGGGGTCGGTGATAAGGCGGGGCTGCTGTCTGGCCCAGCGCTCCTCCAGATGAACTTTCTTTCGCATTCGCATTGTCTGTCATTCCCCCTTTGGGTCATGGAAGGATTGTAGCACATTTTGTTGGGGGTTGCAATCGTCGCCGCTTTCGTTTATAATGATCGGGTATTCCCGGGTGTAGCGAAGGTGGTATCGCGCCTGGTTTGGGACCAGGAGACCGCGCGTTCGAGTCGCGCCACTCGGACCAATGCCCTCAGATATAT
>CARXAY010000107.1 GCA_949093475.1 uncultured Oscillospiraceae bacterium | reverse complement strand
ACACGCAGACCGTCCAAGACCTCTTCCAAGCCCGCGAAGAAGGCGGAGGAGGCGGAGGAACAGCCCGAGATCCCGGTGGTGGACGACGACGAGCGGGTGGAGATCCCCGTCATCGACGTGACTCTCCCCGATCACGAGGTGGAGCTGCCCGACAACGACGAGCCGATGGATGAGCTGGACATTCTGGCGGCATATGTGGTGGAGAACCACATCTCCCTGAGCAGTGCCGAAGGGCAAGCCCTTATGCTGGAGATGATCTCCGTCACCGCCTCCACATCCTTCGACTACCGCCTGTTGGATCTGGACGGCAACGGCCTGCTGACCGACGTGGACATCACGTACATCTTCGGCCACTGGGGTCGTACCGCCAACCAGAGCTGCCGCTTGGAGAATATGTACTCCGAGTACCGCATCACCCTTCGCAGCTGGAAGTAAAAAGCACGACTTAGCCCCTACCGCACCTGCGGTAGGGGCTTCTTTTTGCCTTTGGCGGAAAAATTGCAAAAATTCCGAAAAAATGACAAATAGCGATTGACATAATTCTGGTTTTGAGCTATCATGTATCTGTATATGTATAACTATGCCCAAATAGGCACGTACGCAGGAAAAAACAAGCAAAAATATCCAGCTTTTTCTAATTGTGAAGACTTTGCCCGTTGGAGGGATTGCCTGTGAAGAAGAGATATGGAATCAAAACCATATTGGCCAGTCTGCTGGTCACGGCGTCGCTTGTCCTCCCCATGGTGGTGATGAGCGAGCCTGCCCTGCCGGACGTCGAGGGCGAGCTTCTCTTTGAAGGGGCAAGTCTGGAGTATAAGATGGTGGGCGGCGAGCTGACGGTTCAGGCCATCTTCGACGTGGCGGTGGACAAGGTAGTCAACGGCACGGGCGCGGATTTCAGCCTGAAATACAACCCGGACTACCTGACCCCCTCGGACATGACCACCAACGTCAAGCTCCAATCGGACAACAACTCGAATCTGCGGACGGATGTGTTTTTCGCCGCGAACCCCGACCTGTTCCGGGACGCCGACGGAAACAGCGTCGATCCCTTTATGAACACCGTGGTGAAGGACGAGCGGTATTACAGCACGGTGGATACCGTCAACCATACGATCACGATGGATCTTCTGCTGGATCAAACCCCCAACGGCGTGATCGCCCAGACCATCGCCAAAAAGCAGACCCCGGACGGCAAGTACGGCAGCATCCGGGTGCTGAAGGGAGCGACAAAGGAACAGGACGGCTATGTGGTCAATCTCTGGAACGCACCGCTGTGGAGCGAGTGCGAGGAATATGGCGACGACGCGGATCTCTTCGTGGAGGAGGAATACCCCAAGGAGAACGTGGAAAAGGTCGTTCTGGGGCAGCTCAGCTTTCAGGTGAACATCGACCGTTTGCCCGAGATCGTCAAATACTTCGGCGACATGACCCTGAAGAACGGGGTGGACAACCGGGGCTACCGCGACTACCGGGACGGCGGCAAAAAAGAACCCATTGTAGCTGTGGCTTCGCTGAACGGCGGGACGACGTCGGCCACCACCTTTTTGCTTGACCTCTCCCAGCCGACGCCGAAGGCACCGGATCCTTGGCACATCAAGGCGTGGATCGGTACGCAGGAGGACATCAGTCAGGGACATCACCACGCCCACGCGGGCAACATGTCCAACAGCCGCTTTGGGCCGAGAGACAACATTTGGAGCAAAAACGTGGTGGAGCGGTACGACTTCAGCTTCCCCAAGGACGTGATCATCAAGGTTGAGGCCACCAACCCGGAGCTGACCATCAACTCCTATCAGAACTTTACCGATGGAACGCCGGGCGACCTGCCCATCTCGCTGGGCAAATACTCCCCCATGGTCACGGTGACCTACGCCGACGGCTCGAAGGAGAACATCCCCTTCCCGTGGGGCAGGACGGAGGACGGCTATACCCCTACATACACCGCGGACGGATCGCCGGTCACGACCGGGAGCTATGACGCCAAGGGGGGAGATTATACCTTCTCCCAGTACTACAAATACATTGACAGCAACGGCGATCCCCAGACCTTCCCCAAGCCCGTCACCGCCCATATGACCGTCACCCCCATCACCGTGATCGACGTGACGGCGAAGGATCTGGAGCGCACCTATGACTTGGATCAGGTCACTACACAGGTGAGCGACGTGAATGATCTGGCGTTCCCCACCGTTGCCAACGTGGTCACGGATATCGTGCCCGCCGGGGTGTCCATCACCACGCCCATCCATGGCTGGATACCCGCCGACAGCGCGTCCACCGGCTCGGTCTGGCCCAACCCCACGACCAACCTCCACGCCCTGAAGGCGGACGGCGCGGTGGGCGGCGTTCCCTACTGGCCGGACGGCACAGACGTACCCCTCACGGCGGCGAACCACGTGGGGACGTATTCCTTTGAGACCTCGGACGAAAACCATACCAACGCGCAGGGGATCTTGAGCGCGGAGATCCGCGCGGCCTACCCGTGGCTCACCGTCCCCGAACAGCACACGGAGACCGCCACCAAGGACGACGACTGGTGGGACATCGACCACGCCAAACGCCACATCGTGGCCCACGAGGACTTTGTAGATGTGGAGCAGTATGAGGTCACCTATGTCCGCACCGTCACCGACACCAACGGCCAGCCCACCCTCACCCTTTCTGTGAAGCGCACCGACAAGGACATCTCCGAAACGGCGGTGTTCCGCACTTGGCTGCCCAACGGGCAGGAGATCGGCATCGGCCAGAACAAGGGCGGGGTGAATGTACCCGACTGGTTCCACAGCGTGGAGGACGGAAACACCGTGACCCACGGCTTCTACGATCCGGGCACGCGGCAGAGCGACGGCGGAAGCGGCTATCTTTATAACATGGACTATAACCCCGACGATCCCGACCCCGATCCCGCCGCGGGCGACCCGCGCCATGACCGGGACAGAGAGACGCTGCGCCGGTATATCAATCTGGGCGGGTGGTATCAGGTCTCCATCTGCGAAGACCCGGACAAGCTCGACCCCAACACGCCTGACGGCTGGACGGAGCAGATCCCCGTGTACGTCCCGCCCCGGCGCAACGAGTATGTGGAGAGCAAGACCTATAACTTCATCGGCGAAAACGCCGCGCTGTTCAACTGGCCCGGCAAGGTGGGGGACACCCTCTACCTGCCCCGGGGCAGCTATAACCCGGTCGGGCCGATGTATGCCGCCACCGGCGTGGGCCTGCCCCTCTATGACAAGAGCGGGACGGTCACCGACGGCCTCACCGACGGCGCGGACGTGTTCGAGGACGGAAATCCCATGCGGCCCAAGGCCGAAGTGTCCCGCTATGAGGAGTCCTACGGCCTAAAGACCATTTATGACGGCCAGACCGGCGCGCAGCCCGGCGAGATCTTCTCGGTGAAGGTGGACAAGATCGACACCAACCACACCGCCGACTGGACAAACCCCACCCACGGCGAGACCCTCCACAGCTTCGTGGGCAGCGACACCGTCTACAAGTACGGCCCGACCCCGCTGTATACCGGCCCGCGGGACATCTCCAACAACCGGGTGGACAGCGGCTATCAGGTGATGGCCTTCGGCTATGTCCACCAGCCCGCCGCCGACCTCACCACCTACAAGGCGACCCTGCGTACCCAGCTTCCGGAGAAAGAACCCTCTCTGCGGGAGCATATCCGCCTGCTCAGCGATGAGCCGACGGGCATCACCCGGGGCATCACCGGGGACAGCGAGCGGGTCACTCTGGCCACCTACGATACGGTGCTGGAGAAGTACACCGTCCGTCAGGACTATACCTTCACCATCGTCAACGACGGCGATGTGGACATTTACGGTCTGGACATCGACGGCCTCACCGACGGCTACCCCCACGACACGGTGGGCGGCCGCTTTGAGATGCTCCAGCCCCCCGCCACCTTCCTGCCCGTAGGGGGCAGCACCACCTTTACCCTGACCTATGTCTATAACCTCCAAAACAACGAGGATTACGCCAAGGAACATGGGGGGCAAGGCTCGCCCAACTACCGCGATACCTTCTACATCACCTCCACCTCCCACCCCAACGCCGTGCGGGGCGCGACCAATCAGGATCACCCGGCGCCGGACGGCAGCTACGAGTATCTGCTGGACTTCGACGCCCAGTTTGAGGTGAGCCGCGATCCCCTCCACAAGGTCACCGTCATCTATAAGCCGACGAACGGCAACATGGGTACGGCGGGGCTGATCGTTGGTGAGCAGGACAACGGAACGGACAAGGTCATGAACTATACCACCACCACCCAGACCTTCGCCAAGGACAAGAAGGTCTATGTGGTGGCGAACTTGGTGGACGAATATGAGATCAAATCGGTCACCATCGACGACGGCCACGGCAATCAGATCATTTACAACACCCAGCCGGTGGACATTTATGAATATACCAGCACGACATGGGGCGGCGACCCCGCGCTGGTGAAGGACGGGACGAAGATCTATGCCTTTACCATGCCGGATCAGGACGTGACCGTCACCGTCAACTTCTACGAGCCGCTTTACTCCAAGCTGCGGCTGAGCGACCTGATCGAGTATTCCGCCCCCACCGCCCCCGCCACCGACGTGATGACCCCGGGGATCGGCAACGACCTGAAGGACAGCGAGACAGCTCCTGCTCCCGATCCCCTGCACACCTACCGCGTCTGGCGCAAGACCTTCACCAAGGACGAGCGGGACGACGCCGCCGCGTGGCAGAACGACCCCGCCGGGGGCAACGGCGCCAATCAGGATCTCTACCTGATGACCAAGGGCACGGCGCGGCCTCACGCCGCCGGTTATCCCGCCGGAGGCTGGCCCGCGGGCGGAGTTCCCGCGGACGAGGGGCAGCAGTTCCTTCCCTCGGAGAACCAGTACCTCGTGGTCATCAACGAGGCCTTTGACCTCTCGCAGGTGAAGGCTACCCTCCGCAAGGTGGCCTACCATGAGGACTATCTGGGTAAGATCGATCCCACGGATGAGAACGACAACGGCTACAACGACGATATCGACGTGACCG
>CARXAY010000106.1:638-5036 GCA_949093475.1 uncultured Oscillospiraceae bacterium | reverse complement strand
GGTCGGGACGGGGGTGGGAGTGGCGACCGCAACAGGCGGGTCAGGTTGAAACGGACCGCCCCGCAGGTGAGAGAATGCGCTGCCGGCGGCGATGACCAGCGCGGCGCAGGCCGCCACGGCGGCGTATTTGCGCCAAGAGATGGACTTGCGCTTCCCGCTCTGGGATAGGGCCTCCCGCAGATCTCCCTGCGCCTGCAAACTGGGGTTTAGCTGGCTTTTCATGGAATCGAATATCTCATGCTTCATCGAAATAGTCTCCTTTCAACAGCGCCCGAAGCCGCTCCCGGCCCCGGGTCATACGCATCCGCACCGCCCCGGGGCGAAGGCCCAGGGCCTTGGCGATGGCCTCGGTGGATAAGTCCTCAAAATAGAACAGATAGATGGGCAGACGTTGTTCTTCGGGCAGACTTTGCAGGGCCGCCCAGACCTGATTTTCCTCCTCTGCCCGGAAGGGGGCGGCGAGGGCCTCCGCATCTTCCAGAGGGACGTTTTTCCGCCGGGGCGTGGCGGCGGTCACCCGCCGGGACAGGTTGACGGTGGTGCGCAGCAGCCACGCCTTGCGGTGTTCCTCGTCGCGAAATTCCTTTTGAGCGTTCCAGTAGGCCAAAAAGACCTCCTGAAACACATCGTCCGCATCCGTCTTTGAGCCGGTCTTGGCAAAGGCCAGACCATAGACCATGCTCTGATAGCGGGCGATCACGGCCTCGGTTTCCTCTTGACCGCCCGTACGCAGCGGTGTTGTCTCCATCGGCCTCCACCTCCTTTCACCCATAACTCAAAGCAGCGGGCCGTTTTGTCACAAGCTCGTCAAATTATTTGTTTGGACGCAGGGGAAGAATGGGGCGTTCCCCTTGACAGGCGGAAGAAAAACGGGTAAAATAGCTTGGTAAACGCAGGGAAGAGGACGAGTACCCAAGCCCGCGCCGCAAAGAGAGCCGCTGTTTTGGTGAAAGGCGGAGGGCGCGCCTTGGAGAAGGATCACCTCGGAGCGATGGGGCTGAAACGGAGTAAGCCCCGGCGGGTCGTCCCGTTACAGGCGAAACAAGTGCTGTACGTTGTGCAGAACGAGAGTGGTACCGCAGAGGTTCGCGCCTTTGTCTCTTGACGAGACAAGGGCGTTTTGTTTTGTGGCGTACCCATCAGCAGAATAACAAGAAAACTTGAACCATAAAGGAGACTGACACCATGGACTACAACGAGACGGTACACCTTCCACAGACCGACTTTCCCATGCGGGCGGGGCTGCCCAAGCGCGAGCCGGAGATGCTAAGCGCCCTCCAGAGCCTCTACCACAAGATGGTGGCGCGCAACGACGGCAAGCCCCGGTTCGTCCTCCACGACGGCCCGCCCTATGCCAACGGCAACATCCACATCGGCACGGCCATGAACAAGATCTTGAAGGACATCATCGTCAAGTCCAAGAACATGACAGGCTTCCAAGCCCCCTACGTCCCCGGCTGGGACACCCACGGCCTGCCCATCGAGACCGCCGTTTTGAAGGACAAGACGGTGAAGCGGGACGAGATGACCACGGCGGAGTTCCGCACCAAGTGCCGGGAGTACGCCGAGGGGTATATCGCCAAAATGACCGAGCAGTTCAAGCGGCTGGGCGTGCTGGGGGAGTGGGAGAACCCCTACATCACCCTTCTGCCGGAATTTGAGGCGCGGCAGGTAGAGGTCTTTGGCAAGATGGCGGAGAAGGGCCTCATCTACAAGGGGCTCAAGCCCGTCTATTGGTGTCCCGCCGACCAGACCGCCTTGGCGGAAGCGGAGATCGAGTATCAGGATGACCCCTGCACCACCATCTTTGTGAAATTTCCCGTTTTGGACGACAAGGGCAAGCTGGGGAAGTATTGCGATGTAAAAAAGCTCTTCTTCGTCATCTGGACGACCACCCCGTGGACGATCCCCGGCAACATGGCTATCTGCGTCAACGCCGCCTTTGACTATGTGCTGCTGGAAGTCCCGAATGGTGAGGTCTATGTGCTGGCGAAGGACTTGGCGGAGAGCGTGTGCAAGCAGGCGGGGATCGACTTTGCCGCGTGCAAGGTGCTGGCCACCCTCAAGGGCAGCGACTTTGAGCTGATGACCGCCAAGCACCCACTGTTTGACCGGGAGAGCGTGATCCTGTGCGGCGACCACGTGACGCTGGACGCCGGTTCGGGCTGCGTCCACACCGCCCCCGGCTTCGGCGCGGACGACTTCTATATCTGCCAGAGCTACGACAAGCAGGGCCTCACCCACATCGGCGTGCCCGTGCCCGTCAATGCTAAGGGCGTGATGACCGACGAGCGGTACAACGGCAACTACTACGCCAAGGGCAACGAGCTGGTCATCGCCGATCTGGAGGCGTGCGGCGCGCTTTTGAGCAAGGAGAACATCACCCACAGCTATCCCCACTGCTGGCGGTGCAAGAACCCCATCATCTTCCGGGCCACCGAGCAGTGGTTCTGCAGCGTGGACGCCATCAAGAAGGCGGCGGTGGAGAGCTGCGACGGCATCTGGTGGAAGCCTGAGTGGGGCAAGGAGCGGATGATCTCCATGATCTCCGAGCGCTCCGACTGGTGCATTTCCCGCCAACGGGTGTGGGGCGTGCCCATCCCCATGCTGTACTGCGCTGAATGCGGCCACGAGGTCATTTCCCCCGAGACCATCGCCCATGTGGCGAAGCTCTTCCGGGAGCACGGCTCGAATATCTGGTTCGATTCCGACGCCGACCAGCTCGCCCCTGCGGGCACGAAGTGCCCCCACTGCGGCCATACCCACTTCACCAAAGAGACGGACATCATGGACGTGTGGTTCGACTCCGGCTCTACATGGGCGGCTGTGGCCGACGAGCGGGACTATCTGAAATACCCCGCCGACCTCTATTTAGAGGGCGGCGACCAATACCGGGGCTGGTTCCAGTCCTCCATGCTCACCTCCATCGCCGTCAACGGCGTAGCCCCCTATAAGCAGATCGTCACCCACGGCTGGACGGTGGACGGCGAGGGCAAGGTGATGCACAAGTCTCTGGGCAACGCCGTCTCTCCCGACGACGTGCTGAGCCAGTATGGCGCGGACATCCTGCGGCTGTGGGTCGCCAGCGCGGAGTACACGCAGGACATGCGGATCTCCCCGGAGATCCTGAAGCAGCTTTCGCAGGCGTATCTGAAAATCAGAAACACCGCCCGGTATATGCTGGGCAATCTGAACGGCTTCGATCCCGACAACGCCACCCCCGTGGCGGAGCTGCTGGATCTGGACAAGTGGGCGGTGGCCCAGCTGGGCAAGCTGGCCAAGACCTGCCGCGCCGCCTATGAGACCTATGATTTCCACGTGGTCTACCGCTCCATCTACAACTTCTGCGTGGTGGAGATGTCCAACTTCTATCTGGACGTGATCAAGGATCGGCTCTACTGCGGCGACGCCGCAGGCCGCAAGAGCGCCCAGAGCGCCCTCTATCTCCTTCTGGACGGCCTGACCCGGCTGGTCGCCCCCATTTTGGCTTTTACCTCTCAGGAAATCTGGGCGGCGATGCCCCACGCCAAGACGGACAACGCCGAGAGCGTGCTTTTGAACGATATGCCGGACGACCACGCCGACTGGGCCTTGAGCGACGGGGAAGGGGCGCGCTGGGACGAGCTGCTGAGCGTTCGGGACACCGCCCTCAAGGCGCTGGAGGAGGCCCGGGAGCAGGGGGTCAAGAAGAATCAGGACGCTGAGGTCACCCTTGGGCTGGACGGCGAGACCTTTGCCGCTTGGGAGAAGGGACAATTCCTCTCCGGCTTTGACGAGAGCGATCTGGCGACCCTGTTCATCGTGTCCAAGGTGACGGTAGAGCAGGGGAGCGGGGAAGAAGTCACTGCGTCGGTGAAGCTGTCGGATGCCCCCAAGTGCCCCCGCTGCTGGAACCACGACGGCCACATCGGAGAGGCCGGCCACCACGGCGAGCTGTGTGACCGCTGCGCCGCCGTGCTTGCCAAGGAGGGCTAAATTGAAGGAAAAGCTGAAACGCGCGTGGCCTTGGTATCTGTTGGCGGTAGGATTGGTGGCCGCAGATCAGGTCGTGAAGCTGTGGGTGCGCTCCGCCATGGCGCTGGGAGAGGCCCGGCCCTTCATCCCCCATTTTATTGAGCTATACCACCTGCAAAACACCGGGGGGGCGTTCTCCCTTCTGGCGGGGCAGACGTGGATGCTCACCGCCCTCTCCGCTGTGGCTACCGTGGCGCTGGCGGTGTGTATCTGGGGGGACTATGTGACCACCAACACCTTCTCCCGGCTGTGCCTCACCTGCGTGCTGGCGGGGGCGGCGGGCAACCTCATCGACCGGGCCGCCTTCGGCGCGGTCACCGATATGTTCAACTTCACCTTTATTCGCTTCGGCGTGTTCAACGTGGCGGATATGTGGGTGGTGGG
>CARXAY010000106.1:0-628 GCA_949093475.1 uncultured Oscillospiraceae bacterium | reverse complement strand
TACCTGATCTATCTTCAGATCAAGGAGTCCAAGCCGGAAAAATCCGCCGCTGAGGAGCATAGGGATGAAGCTGACCATTGAGGCGGAAAATCTCCGTCTGGACGCGGCCCTTGCCGCCGCGGTGGAGGGGCTGAGCCGCTCCGCCGCCCAAAAGCTCTGCGAGGCGGGGCTGGTGACCTTGCAGGGGAAGGCTTTGTCCAAAAAAGACAAGCTCCCCGCCGGGACGGAGGTGGACATTGACCTCCCCGACCCCGCGCCCTTGGAGGCCCAGCCGGAGGACATCCCGCTGGACGTGGTCTATGAGGACAAAGAGGTCATCGTCATCAACAAGCCGGTGGGCATGGTGGTCCACCCTGCGCCGGGGCATCCCGGCGGCACGGTGGTCAACGCCCTGCTCCACCACTGCGCCGGCACACTGTCCGGCATCAACGGGGTGGTGCGCCCCGGCATCGTCCACCGCATTGACAAGGACACCTCCGGATTGCTCATCGCCGCCAAGACCGACCGCGCCCACCTGTCCTTGGCCGCCCAGCTCCAAGACCACTCCCTCTACCGCCTCTACCACGGCGTGGTGGTGGGGAAGCTCAAGGCTGACGAGGGGACGGTGAACGCCCCGCTGGACAGAAAC
>CARXAY010000105.1 GCA_949093475.1 uncultured Oscillospiraceae bacterium | reverse complement strand
CGGCGATGGACTGGGCCAGCTCCTCCAAGGCGGCCGGGGAAAAGTTGGTGCGGGGCTGGCCGGGGTTGGGGGAGATGGCGGCGATGGGGAGATCCAGCACCTGCTTGCTTTCAAAGCCCGCCGCCTTCTTGAAAATGCCCATAAAAAGCCCTTCTTTCGTGGTGGGTTGGCTCAGTGTACCACACCAGACCGGCGAAAGAAGGGGAAGAGGGTCGGGAAATGTTCCACGGGGAACATTTTACCCCTGATAGGTGGACGCGGGCATGGAATCTCGTACCTTCAACAAATGATAGAGCTTCAGCACCTCCAAGGTGGCGCAGAACTTATCGGAGAGGTTGATGATGATGGCCAGACGGCACTTAGGCATATGAGCGGCCAGCGGCCACATATGGGTGAGGATGCTGTTTTGCTCCTCGGGGGAAAGGTCGGGCACGAGGGCCTTGGCGTTATGTAGGGCGGCGACGGGGTGGTAGAAGCACTGGTTGCCGGGGTGAGAGGTGGGGTCGTAGGGACTGTAAAGGTAAAGGTCGTGGAGTAGTCCGGCCCGGGCGGCGGCGTAGCAGTCCATGTGGAAGAACCGGGCCAGCCGGAACGCGATGTAGGAGACGAACAGGGAGTGTTCATAGCAGGTCACGTCAAAGTGATGCCGCCACTGGGCCATAGACTGCACCTCCGGGGTGTCCAGAAGGCTGCGGATGACCGAGAGGAAGCAGTGGAGATTATAGTTGTCTATCATAAGAGATCCCCCAATTTCCTGATTTTTGTCCAGTATAGCACGGCAAACCGGGGTTCTCAAGGGTTTTCAAAAATTGTAAGGTTTTATTAAGGATTTCCCCCTTGCAACGTGGTAAACTCTTCTTGTAAACTTACAAGGAATGGAGGGGACAGGTGTGATTCCCTTGACAAGCCGTCAGGCCGGCCCGGTTTGGGATCAGGTGGCGGACTCTTTGGAGCGGCTGCTGGAACGGGGCGCGTTTCTCCCCGGAGAAACGCTGCCAAGCCCGGAGGAGCTGGCTTGGCAGATGGTGCTCAACCCCAACGCGGTGCGAAGCGCCTATGACCAGTTGGCCCGGCAGGGCGCGCTGGAGAAGGACGACACGGCCACTTACCGGGTGGCGGAAAGGAGAGAAGAACCATGATCAAAGTGAGCCATGTGGAGAAGCACTTTGACAGCTTTCATTGCCTGAAAGACCTGACCATGACCGTTCCCGCCGGTGCGGTCTACGGGTTGGTAGGGCCAAACGGCGCGGGGAAGTCCACCATTCTCCGCCACATCTCCGGGGTGTACCAGCCCGAGAGCGGGGAAGTGGAGGTAGGGGGCGAGAACGGCTATGAAAACCCCCTCGTCAAAGGGAAGATCGCCTGTATTCCCGACGAGCTGTTTTACTTCACTTCGGCCTCCACCAAGGACATGATGAAGTTTTACAAGGGCATTTACCCCAAGTTCGACGTGGAGCGGTATGAACACTTGAAGGAGGCCTTCCCGGAGGTCAACGAAAATTCCCCCATGCGGCGGCTCTCCAAGGGGATGCAGAAGCAGGCGGCGTTCTGGCTGGCCCTCTCCTGCCGCCCGGAATATCTCCTGCTGGACGAGCCGGTGGACGGCCTTGACCCCGTCATGCGGCGGCAGGTGTGGTCGCTGATGCTCAAGGACGTGGCCAACCACGGCACGACGGTTCTGGTGTCCTCCCACAACCTGCGGGAGTTAGAGGACGTGTGCGACTGGGTGGGCATTTTGTCCCACGGGTCGATGATGATCGAGCGGTCGCTGAAAGAGCTTCAGGGCAATGTGGTCAAAATGCAGGTGGTCTTTCAGGAGAAGGAAGCTCCCCAGTTCCCGGAGGACATGGAGATCCTGCACATTTCCCATGTGGGCCGCATCCATACCATCATCATCCGGGGCACGGCGGAGGAGGCCACCAACCGTCTGGCGGTGTATTCCCCCATTTTGCTGGAGGCCCTGCCCCTGAGCTTGGAGGAAATTTTCATCTATGAGTTAGGAGGTGAACAGGAATATGCGGTGCGAGACATCATTCTTTAGTCTTACCTTATATAAGAAGCACCTCAAGCGCAACTGGCCGCTGTGGGCGGCGTGGCTGGCGCTGTGGATCATGGTCATCCCTCTGCAGATCTGGAACCGGAACGTGTGGGGCAGCGATGTGGCAAAATTTGTGCGCTACCAGCCCATGGACTGCATTACGCTTTTGGCTTCCTCACTGGCTTTTACCGCCGCGCTGGTGGCGGTAGCCACCTTCTTCCACCTGTTCAAAAGCCCCGCCGCCAACTTTGTGGGCGCGCTGCCCCTAAGAAGGGAAGGGGTGTTCCTCACCGCCTTTGCCGCGGGGTACACCATGCTGGTGGGCCCGCTGGTGGTGGTGACGCTGGTGACCGTTTTGCTGGAGGGGATCATCGGGTATTTAGCTCCGGAAATCCTGATCTTCCTTGCGGCGGGTGCGCTGAACAGCTTCTTTTGGCTGTCCTTCGCCGTCCTGTGCTGTGTCATCTCCGGCCACGCGGTGGCGGCGGTGGCCTTTTACGCCATCTTTAACTTCATCGTCCCTGTCATGCTGGAGCTGGTGGAGGGCCTGCTGGGCGGCTTCCTCTACGGCTTCGTGGGTTTCGGCGACGGGGTGTACGAGGCGTGCGGCTGGCTGTGCCCGGTAATGCAGCTCACCCAGCACAGATGGCAAAGCCCCATGGGCTTTGACGACTGGAATATGCTGGCCATTTACGCCGCCGTGGGCTTCCTCATGGCCCTGTGCGCCGTGGGTCTCCACCATATCCGCAAGGCGGAGCGGTCGGGCGACCTGATCGCCTTCGATCCCATCAAGTGGCTATTCAAAATTTGCGTTACGGTCTGCGGCGGCATGGCCTTCGGCACGCTATTCACCCTTATCATTTTCGACTCCGTAGACCTGAACGACGGCTGGAAGTTCGGCGTTTGCTGCGCGGTGGCGGCGTTCCTTTGCTACATGGCGGCGGAAATGCTGCTGGCTAAGTCCTTCAAGGTGTGGAAGCACTGGAAGGGCGGGGTCATCTCCGCCGTAGCCTTTCTTTTGCTGGTGGCGGCGGTGGATATGGACTGGATCGGCTTCACCACCCGCGTCCCCGACCCGGCGAGCGTGAAGTCGGTGACCGCGTCCTTTAGTGGCACGGGGCTGTCCTCCGCCGCCGACAACGGTCTGAAATTCACCGGGGAGCAGGTGAAGGCCATCACCGACCTTCACCAGTATCTGGTGGAACACCGGGAGGAGGACGCCGGGAAGGACGAGGACAACTACCTCAACGTCCGGGTGAACTACAAGCTGGGCTGGACATCCCTCCAGCGGCAGTACCGCACCTACTACGCCTCCGGCGACGAGCTGAACCGGCTGCTGGACGCCGCGCTGGGCAAAGGGGACGTGTCCTTCCCCTACGAGCGGGGCACGCCCAACTATCTCTCCGCCGAGCTGCGGATTCCCACGGGAAATGACGATGACGCAGAGTATAATGGCTGGGAAATATCCACTGAGGATATCAAGCCTGTGTGGGACGCGGTCACCGCCGACCTAAAGGCCGGGCGGTACGTCCTTCGGGCTTGGGCGGGGAAGGAGGACGAGGTCAACACCGGCTCTCTCCACGCCGAGTGGAACAACACCGCCGCCGGGCGGGAGACAGAATACTACGAGCTGTACCTCAGTCCGGAGCTGACCGAGACATGGAAGACCCTCAAGGAACTGGGCTATCTGGATGAGGAGCGGCCCTCCTACTCCGGCGCAACGATTGTCGTGGATTAAGCCCAAAAACCCTCTCTCATTTCTCTTATGCGCCTCCGCCCCGACAGGTCTTGACTGCCGGGGCGGAGGTGTTTTGATAAAAATTTCACAAAGTTGCCGCCAGCCTCTTGTAATTTGGATTTGAGGCTGATATAATCAAAAGGAAATCACTCCCGCTTTTGCCCTCGGAGGGGTGGGAGGGGCAAAATTTGTGAAAATAATGGAGGTAATTGTCATGCGCGAAGTCTATGTGGTCAACTGCTGCCGCACCGCCGTAGGTTCTTTTGGCGGCTCGCTGAAGGACATTCCCGCCGCTGATCTGGGCGCGACGGTGGTCAAGGAAGTGCTTAGCCGGGGGAACGTGAAGCCCGAGCAGGTGGACGAGCTGATGTTCGGCTGCATCCTCACCGCCGCGCAGGGCCAGAACGTGGCCCGTCAGGTGGGCGTGAAGGCGGGCCTGCCCTATTCTGTCCCCGCCTACACCGTGGGCATGGTCTGCGGTTCGGGCATGAAGAGCGTCATTGAAGGCGCGCGGGCCATCCTCTCCGGCGACGCCGACGTGATCGTGGCCGGCGGCACGGAAAATATGTCTGCCGCGCCCTTTGCCTCCATGGAAGAGCGCTGGGGCGCCCGCATGGGGGATAAGAAGATGGTGGACACCATGATCCGCGACGGTCTGTGGGACGCGTTTAACAACTACCACATGGGCACCACCGCCGAGAACATCTGCGACGTGTGGGGCATTACCCGTGAGGAGCTGGACGCCTTCGGCGCAGCCTCCCAGCAAAAGACCGAGGCCGCGCAGGCCGCGGGCAAGTTCGACGACGAGATCGTTCCCGTCATGGTGAAGGTCAAGAAGGAAATGGTGGAGTTTAAGAAGGACGAATTCCCCCGCGCCGGGGTGACCGCCGAGAGCATTTCCAAGCTCCGCGGCGCGTTCCCCGTCGGCCCGGAGGGGGTGGAGGACGAGATCGTCCACACCTTTGAGCCGTCCCAAGTCCACGCCGCCGACGCCAAGAAGCACGTCCAGCGGGTCACCGCCGCCAACGCCTCCGGCATCAACGACGGCGCGGCCGCCATCCTGCTGGCCTCCGGCGAGGCGGTGGAGAAGTACGGCCTCAAGCCCATGGCGAAGCTGGTGAGCTGGGGTCAGGGCGGCGTCGATCCCAAGATCATGGGCGTTGGCCCTGTGCCCGCCTCCCGTCAGGCCATGAGCAAGGCCGGGCTGAAGATCGAGGACATTGACTTGGTGGAGGCCAACGAGGCCTTTGCCGCCCAGTCCATCGCCGTGGCCCGCGAGCTGGGCTTCGACATGAGCAAGGTCAACGTCAACGGCGGCGCC
>CARXAY010000104.1 GCA_949093475.1 uncultured Oscillospiraceae bacterium | reverse complement strand
ATCTGGGCCAGCTGCGTGTCGTCGTAGCCGGTAGAAGCCAGCACAAGGGGGAGCTTGCGCTCCAGACCGTAGGCCAAAAGCGCGCCCAGAGCGGCGCTGGCGGAAAAATCCACCAGCGCCTGCGCGGGAACGCTGCATTCAGCCGGGGTTGCAAAAACAGGGTAGGGAGACCCGGGGTTGCTGCCCAGCGGGTCGATGCCTGCCACAATGTCTAAATCGTCCCGGTCGGCACACAGCCGGGTGATGGTTTGACCCATACGTCCGTTGCAGCCGGAAAGAATGAGCTTTGTCATTGGCGCGCCCTCCGTTTAGAGCAGGCCGCAACGGGACATGGCGACCTTGAGCACGTCCAGATGGGCGGGGGACATATCGCACAGGGGAAGACGCAGAGGGCCGGCCTCCTTGCCCAGCAGGTCGAGAGCGGTCTTGATGGGAATGGGGTTGACCTCCACGAAAAGGGCGTCGATGAGGGCCATATAGTCCAACTGGAGCTTGGAAGCCTCCTGAAAACGATCCTCCAGACACAGATGGCTCATTTTCACCATGACCTCCGGAACAATGTTGGACGCCACAGAGATCACGCCCTTTGCGCCCAGAGACATCATGGGAACGACCTGATCGTCATTGCCCGACCAGATGTGAAAGTCCTCGGGGCAGATGGAACGGGTGTGCGCCAAGAGGGAGAAGTTGCCACTGGCCTCCTTGACACCGTTGATCTTGGGGTTTTCAGCCAAAATCTTGTAGGTCTCAGAGGTAAAGGAAACACCGGTACGGCCGGGGACATTGTAGAGGATAATGGGGAGATCCACCCGGTCGGCAATGTACTCATAGTGCTTGATCAGGCCGGTCTGGCTGGCCTTGTTGTAATAGGGCGTGACGTGGAGCAGAGCGTCCGCGCCGGAATCCTGCGCGTGCTGGGAGAGGTAGACAGCGGCGGAGGTATCGTTGCTGCCCGCGCCGGCGACGACCTTGGCCCGGTGATCCACTCGCTTGACGCAAAATTCTACCGTGGCAATATGCTCCCGAATGGACATGGTGGCGGATTCCCCGGTGGTGCCGCAGACGCAAATGGCGTCGATCCCGGCGGCAATCTGCTCGTCGATGAGACGGGCAAAGGCGTCGAAGTTCACTGCGCCGTTTTGGTCAAAGGGAGTCACGATGGCAGTACAAGTGCCGGTGAAGACAGGCTCACGCATAGTTTTGCTCCTTTCTATCAGACACGGTGGTCAATGTAACCCTCAGCACACAGCAGCTCGGCAAGCAAAACGCCGCCGCCCGCCGCACCGCGCAGGGTGTTGTGGGAGAGGGAGACGAACTTGTAGTCATACTGGGTGTCAGGACGTAGGCGGCCCACAGAGACGGCCATGCCGCCCTCCAAATCACGATCCAGTCTGGCCTGAGGACGGTCAGGCTCTTCAAAGTAATGGAGGAACTGCTTGGGGGCGGTGGGAAGTTCCAGTTCCTGCGCGCGGCCCTTGAAGGAGGCCCAGATGGACTTCATCTCGTCCTCGGTGGGCTTTTTTTCAAAGCTGACAAACACCGCAGCGGTATGGCCGTTGGAGACGGGTACGCGCAGACATTGGGCGGTGATGGCGGGGGAGGCGGCGGTCTGGATCACGCCACCTTCCACCGTGCCCCAGACCTTCAGAGGCTCTTGCTCGGACTTTTCTTCCTCGCCGCCGATATAGGGGATCAGGTTATCCACCATTTCGGGCCAAGTCTCAAAGGTCTTGCCTGCGCCGGAAATGGCCTGATAAGTACAGGCCAGCACCTTGGTGATGCCGAACTGGCGCAGGGGAGACAGGGCGGGGACATAGCTCTGGATAGAGCAGTTGGACTTGACGGCGATGAAGCCCCGCTTCGTGCCCAGACGCTTGCGCTGGGCTTCAATGACCTTGATGTGGTCGGGGTTGACCTCGGGAATGACCATGGGCACGTCGGGCGTCCAACGGTTGGCGGAGTTGTTGGAGACCACGGGGCACTCGGCCTTGGCGTAGCGTTCCTCCAACGCCTTGATCTCGTCCTTCTTCATATCGACCGCGCAGAAAACAAAGTCCACTTGAGCGGCAATGGCATCCACGTCGGCGGTGGCGTCCATCACCACAAGATCCTTGGCACAGTCCGGAATGGGCTGGGTCATCGCCCATTTCGCTCCCACTGCGTCCTCGTAACGCTTGCCGGCACTGCGCTGGCTGGCGGCGACCACCTTCAGTTCAAACCAAGGATGGCCTGCGAGCAGGGTGATAAAACGCTGGCCCACCATGCCGGTCGCGCCGACAACGCCCACTTGATACTTTTCCATAGAAAGTCCTCCTTTTGTCCACTGCTATCCTATGGGACGCAGGGGAAATAGTTTCCGTTGACCTTTTGTAAAAAAGCGTTGAAAAATGACGGTGCTTCCAGTATAATAGAACTACTGTTATGTTGTATACTAACACACTCTTTTTTCGGTGTCAATTTGCCCGACGTGAAAGATTGGAGTTTATTATGAGAAAAAAACTGGCGAAATTGTTGATCGCAGCATTGCTTTTGACCGCACTGCCCTTTGGGCCGGAGGCATCGGCGGCAGATAACAAGCCCCTTCGGGTGGGTCTCTACTACAACAGCACCACCGTCGTGGTAAGCAATTTGGAGAATGTTCAGGGGGCAGGCTATGCCTTTGGATATTACGATACTGACCGCAATTTTGCGAAGCTGGGGGAAACCTTAGAGGGCAAGATCAGCGTGATGAAGACCCAAAACCTCTACCTGACCAGCGGCGGTCTCTACGTCTATGAATCCGAAGGTGCAGCCGGGGTAGTGGGCTGTTATCATGTCCACCTGCCGTGGACATATCCCGACTTTGAAAGCGCGCAGGCGGCCGCTGCCACGGTGAAGGACGGCTTTGTGGCGTGGATCGAGGGGGCGTACTATGTTCGCATGGGCTCTTATGCCAGCCGCACCGCCGCGCAGGACGCGGTAAATGCGCTGGGCGTGGAGGGCGCGACGGTGGGAGAGACCAGCGCCTACGGCTACTCAGCGGTAGCCACGGGTACGACCCGCATCCTCTTCCAGTTTGACGCCAATGTGGCGGGAGAGGCCGGGGCGTTCGGCGTGCTTCCGGGGCTGGAGGAAGGCGTAAAAGCCATTACGCAGTTCAAGGGTGAAAAATTCTACGGCGGCTTTCGTTTTGAGCGCATCAACGGGGGAGATTCCACCGTCGTAAATATTGTCGATCTCGATGACTATGTAAAGGGGCTTCTCCCTTATGAGATGAGCCCCAGTTGGCCACTGGAGGCGTTGAAGGCGCAGGCTGTGGCGGCGCGAACCTACGCGGCCCGGAATATGCGCGGTAGCGACCATAGCCCAAGTTATCACTTTGATATCTGCACCACAACGCACTGTCAGGTCTACCACGGCGTGGGCCGGGCCAACAGCGTGACCGATCAGGCGGTGGAGGAGACCGCGGGGCAGATGGCCTATTACAATGGACAGCTCATCGACGCGGTGTATTCCTCCAGCCACGGCGGCGCGTCGGAGGACGCAAAAAACGTCTGGGGCATTGACCACCCTTACCTAAAGGGCGTCATCGACCCTTATGAGGCGGATGTGGCGGATATTGCCGGGAACTATAAGTGGACAAAGACTTACACTCCGGCAACCTTGAAAGCGCGGCTTCAGGAAAAGGGCATCGTATTAAACGGCGATCTTGTGAACTTTACCACCAAGAAAAGCGAAACGGGGAATGTGATCTCCTTTACCGTGACCGATTCTTCGGGAAAGAATTATACGGTGTCCCGTTCGAGAGTGCGGGAATATCTGGCGGTGAACTCTATCCGTTTTGACCTCATTCTTTCCGGTGGAACGGCCGGAACGCCGGGGTATACCATCGCCGAGCGGCCCGGCACGGTGGGCGACCTGACCACCCAGTATGCCATCAGTGGGGACGGAACGGTCACCGCCATCCCGAATGGGGCATATGCCATCACCGGGGACGGCATTGCCAAGTTAGAGCCATCTCCCGGCGCGCCCACAGGCACGGGGGAGAATGTGGTGTATACCTTAGACGGCAAGGGCTGGGGTCACAGCGTGGGCATGAGCCAGTGGGGCGCGTACGCCATGGCAAAGCGGGGCATGAGTTACTTAGACATCCTGCATTTTTACTATACCGACATCACCGTGGAATAAGGAGAACGTGGCAGTTGAAAACCTCGGATTTTGATTATGAGCTTCCTGCGGAGCTGATCGCCCAAACCCCTCTGGAGCGGCGGGACGCCTCCCGGCTGATGACCTTGGATAAGGAAACGGGAGCGGTGGGCCACCGGCATTTTTATGAGTTTCCCACGCTCCTGCAGCCGGGGGATTGTCTGGTACTCAATGATTCCCGCGTCTTGCCCGCCCGGCTCATCGGCCATCGGGAGAGCGGCGGCGCGGCGGAAGTACTGCTCCTGACGGATCAAGGGAACAAAACTTGGGAATGTCTGGTGCGACCGGGGCGGAAGCTCCGGGAGGGAGCGCGGGTGAGCTTTGGCGACGGCGCACTGACGGCGGAGATCACAGAGGTTTTGCCCGACGGCAATCGTCTGGTAAAATTTGAATATGAGGGCATCTTTCTGGAGGTATTAGAACGGCTGGGGAAGATGCCGCTGCCGCCCTATATCAAGGAAGAACTTCAAGACCGGGAACGGTATCAGACGGTATATTCCAAGGAAGTCGGGTCGGCCGCTGCACCTACGGCGGGGCTGCATTTTACCAAGGAACTCCTGCAAGAGATACAGGACATGGGGGTAAAGGTGTGCTATGTGACCCTTCATGTGGGCTTGGGGACATTCCGGCCTGTGGGCGAGGAAAATCTGGAAGAACACGATATGCACAGCGAATACTGCGTGATCTCTCAAGAGACAGCCGACACGATCAACGCGACGAAGGCCGCCGGCGGGCGGGTCATCTGCGTGGGAACGACCTCCTGCCGCACGATAGAAAGCTGGGCGGGGGCGGACGGGTTTATGAAGGCCTCCTCCGGGTGGACGAATATCTACATCTACCCCGGCTACCGCTTCAAGGTGATGGACGCGCTGGTGACGAATTTCCACCTGCCCCAATCTACTTTGATCATGCTGGTGTCTGCGCTGGCCGGGCGGGAACACGTTCTGGCGGCCTACGAGGAAGCGGTGCGGGAGCG
>CARXAY010000103.1 GCA_949093475.1 uncultured Oscillospiraceae bacterium | reverse complement strand
AGCCTCCTGGTCCCCCACCAGGTCGGGGGCGGAGGCGGTATAGGCCCTGGGCTGGGAGACCGTCATGGGCACCAGCACGTCGGGGTCGATGGGGGCGTAGGGGTTGTTTTTGCCCACCTGCGTGTGAAACACCCCTAAATTGACCAGACCGTCTTGGGCGGCATGAAAGCCCGCCAAGGGGTCGTCCTCCCGGAAGGGAGACGTAAACGCAAAGCCGTACACCCGTGCGCCCAGCTCGGGAAAGGTGACGGCGGAGACCGTCTGTCCGCAAAAGATATGGACGTTGTCGGGCCATATGTGGGCGTCGTAGGGGGAGCGGTCGGTAAAGGGGTCGTGGTTGCCCGGCGCAATGCACACCGGGCAGGGGAACTGCCCCAGCGCGGCTATAATGCCCTCCACCGTTTCGGGGTAGATGGTCTGGGCGTCAAACAGGTCGCCGGCCAGCAGGGCGAGATCTGCCTTTTGGATCACGGCCAGCTCCCGCAGGGCGTCCAGTGTGCGGCGCTGTTCCCGGCGGCGGCGCTGGGCCTCCCGGGGCGGCAGGGAGCGGAAGGGGGTGTCCAGATGGAAGTCTCCGGCGTGGAGAAGTTTCAGCATGGGGTCGCCCCCTTTCTCAAAAGTAAAGGCTTACTCGTGAATGTCCAGCCGCTCCAGAGCGGTACACACCCCCCGGGCGGCGTCAATGGTGAAGAGAACGCTCTCTAACTTGCATGGGCCGTCCGCGCTCTCATACCGGGCGGGAAGGCCGCCCAGAAAGCGGTTGACCGCCATGTCGGGGCGGATGCCCAGCACCGAGTGGGCAGGGCCGGTCATCCCCAGATCGGTGACGAAGCCCAAGCCGTGGGGTAAAATTTGGGCGTCGGCGGTGGGGACGTGGGTGTGAGTGCCCCAGACGGCGGCCACGTTCAGGCCAAGACCGTCCAGATGGTAGGCCATCGCCCCTTTTTCGCTGGTGGCCTCGGCGTGAAAGTCCACCACCGTCACGTCCACGTCGGCGCTGCGGATGAGCCGGGGGGCAAGGGTGAAGGGGTTGTCGAAATTGGCGTCCATCTCGGTGCGGCCGATGAGGTTCATCACGCCGATGCGCGTTCCCCCCGGGCCGCAAAAGACCCCAAAGCCCCGTCCGGGGACGCGGCTTGTGTAGTTAGCGGGGCGGAGGATGCTGTCGTTGGACTCCAGATACTTGACGATCTGCAGGCGGTTCCAAGTGTGGTTGCCCAAGGTGATCACATCCGCTCCGGCGTCAAAAATGGCGTCCGCCTGCCGGGGATGGATGCCCACCCCGGAGGCATTTTCTCCGTTGACCACCACAAAGCCGATGTCTTTCATCTTTTTGAGGGCGGGGAGGTGGCGCGCCAGCATCTCGATGCCGCTGTCCCCTACCACGTCGCCCACGGCCAAAAGGTTGAAGGTCATACCAAGCCCTCCCCGACCAGCCAGAGGCGCAGGTCATCCAAGGTGGGGGAGAGGTGGACTTTGGGCCAGTTCTCGAAGGCCTCTGCGGGGGTCGTGCCGTTGAGGACGGGGCAGAAGTCCACCGCCGCGTTCTTGGCGGCCTCCGCGTCGATGACGGTGTCGCCGCAGTAGAGAATGCGGTCTTTGCTCAGTCCGGTGGCCTTAAGAGCGGCGAAGATGCCGGCGGGGTCGGGCTTGGGCTTTTCCACCGCGTCCGCGCCGATGATGAAGTCGAAGAGGTGGGCCACGCCTTGGCGCTCCAAGATCTTCTCCAAGATCGGCCCGGGCTTGCTGCTCACCACCGCTAACTTGACCCCCTTGCCGTGGAGGGTCTCTAAAAGCTCCTTCGCTCCGGGGCAGAGGACGGCGGTGGCGATCTGGGCGGGGGTGCAGATGGAGCGGTAGAGCCGGGTAAACTCCTCCCGCTTGGCTTCGTCCGTCTCCCCGGTGAGGGCGGTGAAGCCGTCCTTCAGCACTAAGCCCACGGTGAGGCGAATGGCCTCTCGTGTGGGAATGGGATAGCCCATGGTGTGCAGACCGTAGAGGAAACCGGCGACGATGGCTTCGGTGGCGTCGCCCAAGGTGTAGTCAAAGTCGAAAAATACGCCGGAATAGTTCATGTGGTGACCTCCCAGATAAGTTACATGATAGTATACCACAGCCGGGCAGAAAAAGAAAGGGACGGGAGAGGATTTCCTCTCCCGTCCCCAAAGGACGAGGGTGGTTACTTGAGCAGCGCCACGTAGCGCTGGAACACGGAGGCGACCTCGGCGCGGGTGGCGGTGGCCTTGGGGGCTAAGTCCAGCCCGTCGAGGCTGCTGCGGCCGCGCAGCAGGTCGTTTTCCACGGCCCAAGCCATGGCCTGCTCGGCCCAGTCGGACACCTCGTCAAGATCGCGGAAGCGGTCGGGCAGCGGAGCTTCGCACTCCGGTGCGCCGGCATAGCGGTAAAGCATGGCGGCCAACTGCTCCCGGGTGATGATGGCGTTGGGGATCGTGCCGTCGCTGATGCTGTTTTCCACGGCCCACGCCACGGCCTTCTCGTACCAAGTCTCGCCGCCGGTGGTGTCCTCGCCGGCCAGATTGGCCAGAACGGTACACACCATGGCGCGGCTCATGTCGCTGGAGGGGGAGAAGGTGTTGTTGCCCGTGCCGTTGAAGATCTCGCGGCTGGTGACGAAGGTAATGGCGTCCTTCGCCCAGCTGTCGGCGGGCACGTCCACGAAGCTGCGGGTGTTGTCCACCACCTGAACGACGGCGCTGGCATCCAAGGTGACTTCAACGCCGGAATCGTTGGGCATGGAGGTCTTGACGATCTCCTCCGTGCCGTCGGGGTGGAGAATGACGGCAATGTGGCCCAGCGTGGGCGTTTCCCGGGTGGGGACGGTGACGGTGACGGCGTCCTTCCCGGCGGGAACGGTGACCACGGCGGTGACAGGCCCGGTGACGGGGATGTCGGCGGTGACCTTCGCGCCGTTGGGGTAGGTGACGGTGGCGGTCATTGCGCCGCTGTCGTCAGTGCGGGTGGTCATGGACGCGCCGTCAGGCAGCTTGGAGGTGGCTGTAGTGCCGCCGGAGGAAGAACCGCCGGAGGAGCTGCCGCCGGAATTGGTGCTTGTGCCGCCGCCGGTGATGGTGAAGGTGGCGACGAAAGGCCCGACATAGCCTCCGTCGGGAAGGCCACGGATGACCAGCACGCCGGTGCCGCCCTTGACGTTGTTGCTCGGATCAACGGAGTAATGAGTGCCCTCCTTCAGGAGTACGCCGTCGTAACGGACGGTGAAGGTGGGGACGATAGGTCTGCCGGTGTAGGGGTATTCAGCGGGGGTGAAGGTGACCTTGGTCTTTTCCACGTCGCTGAGATCCTTCAGGGAGGACGAATCTACGATGGTGAAGGTCGTGGACGCGCTGCCCTCGCAGTAGGGCGCGAGGCCGGTGACCGTGACGGTGGCCTTGCCCACGGCGTTGTTGCGGGCGTAGGACACGGTGTAATCCTTGTCCTTGACCAGCGTTTCACCGTCGTAGGTGACTACGGGATCGGGGGTGATCGCAGCACCATCATAAGGGAAGGTGAGCTGGTGGAGGGTGACCTTGGTCTTGGCGGTGTTGCTCAGGTTTTTCTTGACGATCTCAGGGGTGACGGTGAAGGTGGCGGTCGTTGTGCCCTCGTAATCGCCAATGCCGGTCACGGTGACGGTGGCCGTACCCACGGCGGTGTTGTCGGCGTAAGACAGGGTGTAGTCCAGACCAAGCAAAAGCTTATTGCCGTCCAAGGTGACAGTGAGATCGGTGGCGCGGGCCTCACCGTTGACAATGGAATAGCTGTCAGCAAGGGTAACGGTGGCATTGGTAAGGCTCTTTTTGATGATCTCATCGCCCACAGTGAAAGTCGGGCCGTTCACCGTTCCGGTGTATCCGCCAATGCCGGTAATGACCACAGTGGCGGTGCTGCCGGTGGTAGTGCCGCCGGTGGTGGAGACGGTGTAATCCCGGCCTTTGGTCAGGCGCACATCGTCAAAGATGACAACGGGCTCGGGCTGGGGAACGCCGTCCAGCAGAGGATAGGTACTCTCCGGGAGGGTGACCTCGGTCGTGCCGTCGGAGGTCAAGTCGATGGGACGGAGAAGACGAACCTCGGCGGCGGAAGCAAAACGATGTGGGGTATCGCTGATGGTGTCTTTGGCCAAAAGACGGACATAGGTGGTGTTTTGGGTCTCAGGGAAGGTGACGCTCTGCCAGCCGCTTGTTCCGGAGAAAGAACCGTCGGTCACAGCGGGCTTCCAAGTTTGTCCGTCGTCACTGACGAGGATATCAAAGGTCTGGATGATGCCGTTGGTGCCGGTGGGACGGGGCAGATAGCGCAGGCCGGCCACCGCGGTCTCGGCATCCAGTTGGATCTGCATCCAGCTGTCCTCTTCGGGGCAGTAAAAGCTCCATGTGGTATGCCACACGGAGGTGGCGTTATTATCAATGGCCTTAGCGGCGGTGTCTTCGCCGTTATGGTTGCCGTCGGTGGCGGCGGCGTAGTGAGAGGTGGCAATATCATACTTCCCGTCCTCCACGAGAGAGGAGGGGGCCTTGGGCGGCTCGACAGCCTCGCCGGTGGTGACGGCGGCAATGTAGCCCTTGAAGGCGTTGGTCTTGCTGCCGATGCGGGCCACAGGAAGGGCGAACGAAGAGTTGGTAATGCCCGTTTTGCCCTTGAAGGGAGTGTTGGAGTCTGGCTTGGACACCAGCTTGCCCACCGGGGAGACGGTCTCAGAGGCGTTTACCGTGAGAGTGGTGCGCTGCTGCGCGGTGGCAAGGGTAAGCTCCACCCACTCGCCCACGGGCAGATCCACGGGGAACTCATAGTCGTGAAGCTCCCGGGAGAAGCCCAGCCGCCAGTGGTCTGCGTCCGAGCCGGGGAGGGCTTTGATGGCGTATTCATTATAGGCAAAGGCACTGTCTGCGGCCACATGGTCGCTCTCAAAGAGGATCTGCTCCGCGCCGTCAGCCTCGCTCTTGAAGGCTTGGAAGGAGAGCTGATTGCCCCAGCCCAGCTTATCCAGACCGGTCTCAGCGTAGCTCTCGCCGCCGTTGAGGACAAGAAGCCGCCGGTCTGCATCGCGGGTGGCGTTATGAAGGGTCAACTGGTGGCCGCCGTTGGTATCGGTATCAGAGGTGAAGTCGTAGGCAAAGTGATCGGTCTCATCCACCTCGTGATAGGGGTTGGTGT
>CARXAY010000102.1 GCA_949093475.1 uncultured Oscillospiraceae bacterium | reverse complement strand
CTCCTTCGCGGCGGCAAGGTCGAGGGCGTTGGCCGCCAAAATGTCGCCGGAGCGGGCCTCCAGCGCGGCGGCGATCTCCAGCAGGGCGGCGTTTTTCGCCCCGGTGGACAGCTTGGCCAGCGCGGGGGCGGCCGCCTGACAGAGTTTGGCCTGCGTTAAAATGTCCTTCATTGCTTATCCCTCC
Source organism: uncultured Oscillospiraceae bacterium (assembly GCA_949093475.1). Lineage (GTDB taxonomy): Bacteria > Bacillota > Clostridia > Oscillospirales > Oscillospiraceae > MGBC124762. The sequence continues at coordinate 5,026 of CARXAY010000102.1, read as the reverse complement.
TTTTGGGCGAGAAACCGCGTGCCGACGGCCTTTCCGGCCACGATATCATAAAGACGCTCCGGGTGCGCGCCGTGGGTGATGACCATGTCAATGCCCGCGCCGGTGGCCACCTGCGCGGCGGAGAGCTTGGTGGCCATGCCCCCCGTGCCCCAACGGCTGCCGGGGCGGCCCGCCAGAGAGAGGATCTCCTCGGTGAGAGCGGGGACGGTGGAGAGGAGTTTGGCGTCGGGGTTTTGATGGGGGTCGGAGTCAAAGAGACCGTCGATGTCGCTGAGCAGCACCAAAAGGTCGGCCCTGCACAGCTTGGCGACGATGGCGGAGAGGGTGTCGTTGTCGCCCAGCACCTTGGCCGCGCCCGTCTCCACCTCGGTGGGATCGACGGCGTCGTTTTCGTTGACGATGGGGATACAGCCCAGCTCCAAAAGCGCGCCGAAGGTAGCGGAGAGGTGGGCGGCGCGCACCGGGTCGGCCACATCGGCGGCGGTGAGGAGGATCTGGGCCACCGTGTGGTTGTATTCCCCGAAAAACTTGTCGTAAAGGTGCATCATCTCGCACTGGCCCACGGCGGACGCCGCCTGCTTCATCCGCAGCTCCGAGGGGCGGGCGGAGAGGGCCAGCTTGCCCGTGCCGATGCCGATCGCGCCGGAGGACACCAGCACCACCCGGTGACCCATGTTGGAGAGGTCGCACAGGGCGCGGGCCAGATGCTCCATGTTGGTGAGATTCAATTTTCCGTTTTCCCGGATCAGGGTCGAAGTGCCGACCTTCACCACGATGAGCTGGGTATCCATGTGCAATCCCTCTTTTTGTCGGGTATTTCCGGCTACTCTTGGTAAATATAGGGAGAACAGCCGCATTCATACAGCCATCATAGCACACACGCTCTGGTTTGTCTATCCAAAAGAAATGTTAAATTTATATAAAATGTCATAAAAATTCCTTGCTTTTGGGGCGGGTTTGCATTATAATGGTCACTGTTCAATAGGAGGTCGGAGAAAGCCCATGCTCAACGTGGTTTTGGTCGAGCCGGAGATCCCGCAGAATTGCGGCAATATCGCCCGCACCTGTGTGCTGACGGGAAGCCGTCTGCACCTGATCGGCCCGCTGGGATTCGATATCAGCGAGGCGGCGGTGCAGCGCAACATGAAGCGCTGCGGGCTGGACTATTGGCCCAGACTGGACGTGACCTATTACGAAAGCGTGGAGGACTTTCTCCGCCGCCAAAGCCCCAAGGAGCTGTGGCTGGCGACCACGAAAGCCCCAAGGCGGTATGACCGGGCGGTCTATACGCCGGAGTGCTGGCTCATGTTCGGCAAGGAGTCGGCCGGTCTGCCCCAAGGGCTGCGGGAGGACTACCGGGAACGGTGCGTCCGCATCCCCATGCAGCCGGGGGAACGCAGTCTCAACCTGTCCAACAGCGTGGCCGTCATGGTGTACGAGGCCCTGCGGCAGCTGGATTTCCCCGGGATGCAGGACACGGGGGAGATGGGGGAAGCTCCTTAAGTATTCGGGTTATCCAAAGGAAAAACGATCATAAAGGCGCGAAAGGAGAGGTATTGTATGAATTACAACAAGAAAACGGTCAAGGACATTGACGTGGCGGGGAAGAAGGTGCTGCTGCGCTGTGACTTCAACGTGCCCCTTGCCAAGGACGGGAGCGGCGTGATCACCGACGACAAGCGCATCCGCGCCGCGCTGCCCACCATCCAGTATCTTCTGGATCAGGGCGCGGCCGTCATCGCCTGCTCCCACATGGGCAAGCCGGTGGCCAGCTTTGACAAGTGGGTCAAGAAGCAGACCGAGAAGGGCAAAGACCCTGCCACCCTCACCGAGGAGAAGTGGCAGAAGTCCTTGAAGGAGCTTCGCATGGAGCCTGTGGCCGCCCGGCTGAGCGAGCTGCTGGGCAAACCGGTCATTCTGGCTGACGATGTGGTCGGCCCGGACGCGCAGGCCAAGGCTGCGGCCCTGAAGAGCGGCGAGATCATGCTCCTCCAGAACACCCGCTTTGAGGCCGGGGAGACCAAGGGCGATCCCGAGCTGGCCAAGAAGATGGCCGATTTGGCCGGGAAGGATGGCGTGTACGTGTCCGACGCCTTCGGCGCTGTCCACCGCGCCCACGCCTCCACCGCCGTGGTGGCGGCCCCCCTGCCCGCCGTCTCCGGCTTCCTGATTCAGAAGGAGTTGGACTTCATCGGCGGCGCGCTGGCCAACCCCAAGCGCCCCCTGGTGGCCATCCTGGGCGGCTCGAAGGTCAGCTCCAAGATCGGCGTCATCAACAACCTGCTGGAGATCGCCGACACCATCATCATCGGCGGCGGCATGGCCTACACCTTCTCCGCCGCGCAGGGCGGCAAGGTGGGCGACAGCCTGCTGGAGGCCGACTGGAAGGACTACTCTCTGGAGATGATCGAGAAGGCCAAGGCCAAGGGCGTGAAGCTCCTGCTGCCGGTGGACACCGTGTGCGCCGACGCCTTCTCTCCCGACGCCAACACCCAGACGGTCAAGTCCGGGGAGATCCCCGACGGCTGGCAGGGTCTGGACATCGGGCCGGAGACCATCAAGCTCTACTGCGACGCCGTGGCTGACGCGGGCACGGTGATCTGGAACGGCCCAATGGGCGTGTTTGAGTTCGAAAAGTTCGCCGTGGGCACCAAGGCCGTGGCCGACGCCCTCTCCAAGACCTCCGCCATCACCATCATCGGCGGCGGCGACAGTGCGGCGGCCGTCCAGCAGCTTGGCTACGCCGACAAGATGACCCATATCTCCACCGGCGGCGGCGCCTCGCTGGAGTTTATGGAGGGCAAGGAGCTGCCCGGCGTGGCGTGCCTTTTGGACGCTTAAGAACGCCGTAGGGCGCGACGACTCCGGCGCGCCGCACGGTTTTGTAGGGCGCGACGACCCCGGCGCGCCGATGACCGTTAGGTAAAAGCGGCGTGCCCAGTGGTCACGCCCTACACAATAACTATACAATAGGAGAGGAATTACTATGAATCGTCGTTATCGTAAGACCATCATCGCCGGAAACTGGAAGATGAACAAGACCATCACCGAGACCAAGGAGTATGCCGCCGAGATGCGGGAGATCCTCGGCAAGCCCAAGTGGTGCGAGGCCGTGCTGCTTGTCCCCCCTGTCAACCTTCAGGCCGGCGTGCGCGCCTTCAAGGACGTGAAGATCTCCATCGGCACGGAGAACTGCCACTATGAGACCTCCGGGGCTTTCACCGGCGAGTGTTCCGCCGAGATGGTGAAGGAGGCGGGCGCAAAGTATGTGGTGCTTGGCCACTCCGAGCGCCGCGCCTACTACAACGAGACCGACATGGACGTGAATAAGAAGATCCACGCCGCCCTGCGCGCCGGTCTGCGTCCCATCCTCTGCGTGGGCGAAAGCCTTGAGGAGCGGGAGCTGGGCGTGACCATGGAGAAGATCACCTATCAGCTCAAGTGCGCTCTGGCGGGCGTCACCCCGGAGCAGGTGCGCCGCATCGTGGTCGCCTATGAGCCCATCTGGGCCATCGGCACGGGCAAGACCGCGACCTCCGCGCAGGCCGCCGAGGTCTGCGGCGCGATCCGCACCCTGATCCGCAAGACCTACGGCGCGCGGGTGGCCCGGAGTATGTCCATCCTCTACGGCGGCTCGATGAACGCCAAGAACGCCGCGGAGCTGCTGAGCAACGAGGACATCGACGGCGGCCTGATCGGCGGCGCGTCTCTTGAACCCAAGACCTTCTTGGAGATCATTAACGCGTCCAATCAGGACTGATTGATAACCCAAACAAAAAGGGGCGGCAATACGCCGCCCCTTTTTCAACCGAAGGAGGAACTTTGATGAAAAAGCCAACTGTTTTGGTCATCATGGACGGCTTCGGCCTGAACGCCCCGGACAAGGGCAACGCCGTCGCCGCCGCCAAGAAGCCCAATTTAGACGCGGTGTTCGCCCAAAATCCCGTGAGCAAGCTCTCCGCCTCCGGGATGGACGTGGGCCTGCCCGACGGCCAGATGGGCAATTCCGAGGTGGGCCACACCAACATGGGCGCGGGCCGCGTGGTGTTTCAGGATCTGCCCAAGATCACCAAGTCCATTCAGGACGGGGATTTCTTTGAGAACAAGGCGTACAAGGACGCCATGCTGGCGGCCAAGGAGGCGGGAAAGGCCGTCCACATCTACGGCCTGATGTCCAACGGCGGCGTACACAGCCACATCACCCACATTCAGGCGGCGGTGAAGATGGCCCATGATCTGGGCTGCTCCAAGATCTTCGTCCACTGCTTCATGGACGGCCGCGACGTGCCCCCCACCTCCGGCAAGGACTTTGTGGCGGAGATGAAGAAGACCTGCGACCAGTACGGCGCGCAGATCGCCACCATCTCCGGCCGCTATTACGCCATGGATCGTGACACCAACTGGGATCGGGTCGAGCGGGCCTACAAAGCCATGGTCTACGGCGAGAGCGAGGCACGGTTCATCGGCGACCCCGTGGGCGCGATTCAGGCCAGCTATGATGCGGGGGTCACCGACGAGTTCGTCATCCCCGTGGTCACCGCCGAACACGCCGAGATCGGTGAGGGGGACTCCATCATCTTTATGAACTTCCGCCCCGACCGCGCCCGGGAGATCACCCGCACCTTCGTTGACCCCGACTTTAAGGGCTTTGAGCGGAAAAAGGGCTTCTTCAAGGTGAATTACGTCTGCACCACCTCCTATGACGCCTCCATGCCCAACGTGGTCATCGCCTTCCCCAAGGAGAGCCTGAACAACATTTTTGGCGAGTACATCTCCTCGCTGGGCATGACCCAGCTGCGCATCGCGGAGACGGAGAAGTACGCCCACGTCACCTTCTTCTTCAACGGCGGCAGCGAGACCCAGTTCCCCGGCGAGGACCGGGTGCTGGTGCCTTCCCCCAAGGTGGCCACCTACGACCTCCAGCCCGAGATGAGCGCCCCCGAAGTGGCCGACAAGCTCCGCGACGCCCTCCTCACGGAGAAATACGACTTCGCGGTCGTCAACTTCGCCAACGGCGACATGGTGG
>CARXAY010000101.1 GCA_949093475.1 uncultured Oscillospiraceae bacterium | reverse complement strand
CCAAGGCAGGCTTTGGAGCTTGTCCAGCATGGACAGGCCGTATACCAGATGCCGAAGGTCGATGACCGCCGTCAGCAGAGCTACCCGCCCCAGCGGTGCGCCCGCCGCCAGCAGCGGCACGGCCATGATCTGCCCCGCCCCGGTGTAGACCAGCAGGCTCATTCCCACCGCCCAGAGGACGCCATAGCCCGCCTCCCGGAGCATCAGGCCAAACGCGATGCCGATGCACACATACCCCGCCATCACCGGGACAGTGTGGGGGAAGGCGGCCCGCGCCGCCCTCCCCCATGTTGTGATTTTATCGTTTCCCATGGTCACAGCACCTTGGACAAAAACTCAATGGTGCGCGGCTCTTTGGGGCTGGCAAAAAACTCCGCCGGGGTGTTCTGCTCCAAAATGTGCCCCCCATCCATGAAGAGGACGCGGCTGCCCACCTCCCGGGCGAAGCCCATCTCGTGGGTGACCACCACCATGGTCATGCCCTCGTGGGCCAGCTCCTTCATCACGTCCAGCACCTCCCCCACCATTTCGGGGTCGAGGGCGGAGGTAGGCTCGTCGAAGAGCATGACCTTGGGCTTCATGGCCAAGGCCCGGACGATGGCAATGCGCTGCTTCTGGCCGCCGGAGAGCTGGGCGGGGTAGGCGTCCGCCTTGTCCTCCAGCCCCACCCGCTTCAAAAGGGTGGTGGCGGTGTCGTCCGCCTCCGCCTGACTCATCAGTTTGGTACGCACGGGAGCTAAAGTGATGTTTTTGCGGATGGTCATGTTGGGGAAGAGGTTGAAGTGCTGGAACACCATCCCCATCTGCCGCCGCATGGCGTTGATGTCCGTCTTGGGGTCGGTGATGACGGTGTTTTCAAAGGTGATCGTCCCCGCCGAGGGGGTCTCCAGCAGGTTGAGGCAGCGCAAAAAGGTAGACTTCCCCGACCCGGACGGGCCGATGACCACCACCTTCTCGCCGGGGTGGATATGCTCGGAGATGTTGTCCAGCACCAAGTGGTCGCCGAAGGATTTACTCAGGTTTTTAACGTCGATCACTTTGACGCAGCCTCCTTTCCAGCTTTCCCTGAAGCCAAGTCAGCACGATCACGATGAATAGATACATGACGGCGATGCCGATATAGGGGGGCATATAGTCGAAGGTATTGCCGCCGATGGTGGAAGCGTAATAGGCCAGCTCCGCGCCGCCGATGGCCTGAACCAGCGAGGTGTCCTTAAAGAGGGTGATGAACTCGTTGCCCAGCGAGGGCAAAATGTTCTTAAAAGCCTGCGGGATGATGATAAAGCGCATGGTGTCGATGTAGCCAAGGCCCAAGCTGCGCCCCGCCTCGCTCTGGCCCACATCCACGCTCATCAGGCCGCCCCGGACGATCTCCGCCACATAAGCCCCCGAGTTGATCCCCAGACCGATGACACCCACCGCGATCATGTTGCGGCTGGTCTTGAAGATGACAAAGGCCCAGATCAGGAGCTGCACCATCATGGGCGTGCCCCGGAGGATGGTGGTGTAGATCTTGCAGATGACGTTCAAAAAGCCCAAAAAGAAATTGCGCTTGCCCGGCCGCTGCTGGTCGTGGGCGGTGCGGATGACCGCCACTAAAACGCCCAAAACGATGCCCATACACAGGGCAAGGGCGGTCATCTCCACCGTCGCGCCCAGACCCTTGAGATAAAGCTTCCAGCGGTTTCCCTCGATAAACGCCCGGTGAAACCGCGGCCCAAGCTTGGCCAGCCAAAGGACGATGCCTTCCAACATGAGGTGTTGCCCCTCCTTTCTCATAGAGAAAAAGGGCGGCCCTTTTTAGAAGGCCGCCCTTCTCTTGATCGGAATTACTCCGCTTTGATGTACTTGTCCACGATGTCCTGGAACGTGCCGTCGGCCTTCAGCTCAGCCATGGCCTTGTTCACCGCGTCCAGAAGCTGGGTGTTGCCCTTGCCCACGGCGATGGCGTAATCCTCCACGGCAAACTCGGTGTCAAGGATCTTCAGGCCCTCGTTGGCGGCCACATAGCTCTTGGCGGGCTCGTTGTCGATGACCACCGCGTCGATCTGGCCGTTGACCAGAGCCATAACAGCCAGCGCGCCGGTCTCGTAGGCGGTGACGTGATCCTCGCCGTAGCCGCCGTTCTCCGGGGTGTCGGAGCAGTAGATGTACCCGGTGGTGGCCTTCTGGCAGCCGATCATCTGGGCGTTGGCCAGATCGTCCACCGTCTCAATGGGAGAGCCCTCCTTGACGATGACCACCTGAATGCCGGTGGCGTAACTGTCGGAGAAGTCCATGACCTCCTTGCGCTCGTCGGTGACGGTAATGCCCGCCATGGCGATGTCGCTCTTGCCGGTCTGAACGGCGGTGAGGGCGGCGTCAAAGCCCATATCGTCCACCACCAGCTCCAGACCCAGCTTCTTGGCGATGGCAGTAGCCACCTCCACGTCGATGCCCTCGAAGCCGCCGTCGTCGGTGGTCATCTCATAGGGAGGGAACGCGGCGTTGGTGGACATATGGAGCTTGCCCGTCTCCACCGTCTTGAGCGCGGCGGCGTCATCGCCGCCGTTGCTGGCGGGCGCAGTGGGCTCTACGGGGTCTTTCCCGCCGGTGCAGCCGGCCAGCAGGCCCATGCACAGGCAGACGGCCAGAGCCAGCGCTAAAATTTTGGTAAACTTCTTCATTTCACTCGTCTCCTTGTTGTCCGCTTCCTCAAAGCGGAAATCTGAGGGTGATTATACATGAGATTCACCAAAAATGCAAGGGCAATTTCCACAAATTCAAAGCTGTGTTTTCCTTTATTCATTGTGCGGTGAATATTTATTCATTTCTGCATAAAAGAAGGGACGCACTCAGTGCGTCCCTTGCTTGATATCAGATCGCTCAGGGCAGATAATTGCGGGGGTTCACCCGCTGGCCGTTCACCCGCACCTCGAAGTGGCAGTGAGGGCCGGTGGAGTTCCCGGTAGAGCCGGACTTGGCGATGACCTGACCCTGATACACCCGCTGGCCCACGCTGACCAGCAGCTTGGAGTTGTGGGCATAGTAGGTCTGCTTGCCGTTTTCGTGGTCAATGACCACATAATACCCGTAGCTGTTGTGCCAGCAGGCGGTGACCACCTTGCCGCCATCGGCGGCCTTGACGGAAGTGCCGGTGCGCACGCCGATGTCCAGCCCGCCGTGGAAGTTGGAGACGCCGAAGAGGGTGCGCCATCCGTAACGGGACGTGATCGTGCCCCGGACGGGCCAAATAAAGTTGCCCTTGGCCATGGTCTTGGGCCGCTCCTTGGTGCCCTTGGCCACCACCTTGGTCTGGGGCGCGGTCAACTCACGGGTGTTCTGGATATCCCGGGCCTCCTCATAGCCGTTGAGGTAGGTGATGCGGGCGGTGACCAGCGCCGTGCCCTCTGCGCCGGGGTCAAGCACCTTGCTGTCCCCCTGATACATGGTGTCGTCCTCTTTGTACTCAATGGGGGCGGGAATAGCCTCCTGATAGGTCACTGCGTCCACGCTGCGGACGGAGAGATAGGGTACATTCCGCTGTACGGTCAGTTCCTGTTTGGGCATTAGGCTCTTCAGGCTGGCCTGCGGATTCATGGCCATCAGCTCATCCACGGTCATGTCGTGCTTTTTGGCGATGCCGGAATAGGTGTCGCCCGCCTTCACCGTATAGGTCACCGCTTCCACGGAATCGGAGGTGAGCAGGGCGCGCAGGGCGTCCAGATCGGCGGTGTCGCCGTTGGCGGTGTAGGAATAGTCCAGATTCACCGGGACGGTAAACTCGCAGGACACGGTGTTGGCGTTCTGATACGGAGCTTTCAGCTCCGCCAGCAGCTCCTCCAGCTCGGTGGCGTCCGCCAGCACGCCCATTTCCTTCCCGTCGATGGTGAGGGTGTAATTCTTGCTCACCTCGTCCACCTGATTGAAAAGATAGGTCTCAAAGCCGGACAGGGAGGAGATCTCGCTGCGCTCCACGATACGGCTCTTGTAGTCCACCTCGCACGTCAGGTCGTAGTCGTAGCCAAGGATCTCGCTGACCCGGTCTTCCACCCGGCCTACGATACGTTCAAACTCGCCCCGGTCGGAGACGATGCCCAGCGGCGTGCCGTCCACCGTTACCTCGTACCCGCGGGTATAGACCGTGGGGACAGTGGTGAGAACCGCAATGAACAGCGCCGCGAGCAAAAAGGCCCGCGCCGGGAAGCGCCGCTTTTCCCGGCCTGCGTCCCAACGAAACAGCAGCTCGTCTACCCGGTCGCGCAGCTCCTCGCGCCAGTCACGCTTGGCGGCAGGGCCGCTCTCCGCCGCCTCCGTGGGCTGAGGGCCGGGGTACAATATCTCGTCCATCGCAGTTCACCTCCCACCATATGTTGTGGAATTCCCACCCGTTGCCGGGACAGGAAAAAATTACAAATCAGTTACAACATTGGTATCATACACCCTTTCCAGCCGTCCGTCAACCCCGTTCCCCGTCTCCCGCCGCGGGCTTTGTCACCGTTTTGTAACAATATCTTGGGGGTTGAGCAGCCAAAACAGCCGATCCTCCACAACCACTGCCTTTTTTGAAAAAAGGGGAAAATTTTTTCTGCGCGCAATACACAAAGCCGCCGGAAGGAATCTTCCTCCCGGCGGCCTCGCGCTTTTTACTCTCCCTTATATTTTCTCCGCGTCGCCGCGCCGCCCCGCAGATGGCGCTGGGCCTTGTTCACGTCCAGCACCTCCTTCACCTGCGCGTAAAGCCCCGGCCGAAAGGCCGCCAGCCGCTCGGAGATGTCCTTGTGTACGGTTGTGGGAATCGGTGTCGATGGTCAATGTGTCCGTCAGGGAGAACGGAACGCTCAAAGGCTTGTTCTCGTTGCCCAGCTTGAAATACACATAGATTTCTTCCTTGCTCATAACTACGATTTTCTCAATGACCTTTTTCAAGTCGCCGTTGGTCAGGTTTTCGGTCACTTGGAAAGCGGAGAAGTCCCGCATAAATCGCTTGACGCTCTCCTTGACCTGCTTGGTCACATCGGCGGTGTTCTTGGCCTCGGCAAGCTGAAAGCGGAGCTTGTCCAACTGATGATTGAGGGGAATCATATCCTGCTTGGCCTCGTCCATACTTATCATTTCCTCTCGCACCATTCCCTTGATGTTCTCCCGCTCCCTTTCCAGCTTGCGTATCCGCTCCTTGATTTCGTCAGGTGTGACCGCCATGGTGGAGGCCAGATAGCTTTTCAAAGCCTCGTTGCACCGTCTCTCCACCAAGGCAAAGAAGCGGCTCTTGTTCTCCACCATCGCCCCCAGCATTTGCCGCAGGCAGGCCAAGAGCCAGTCCTCGTCAAAGCG
>CARXAY010000100.1:4288-5321 GCA_949093475.1 uncultured Oscillospiraceae bacterium | reverse complement strand
GTGCAGTCCACCTGCTATCCGGTGAACGACCACCTGATGGAGCTGCTCATTATGATCGACGCCCTCAAGCGGGCCTCCGCCGGGCGGATCACCGCCGTGATGCCCTACTTCGGCTACGCCCGTCAGGATCGCAAGGCCAAGCCCCGCGACCCCATCTCCGCCAAGCTGGTGGCCAACCTCATTATGCGCGCCGGGGCAGACCGGGTGCTGACCATGGATCTTCACGCCTCCCAAATTCAGGGCTTTTTTGACATCCCCGTGGACAACCTGCTGGGCAACCCCATCTTTGTGGACTACTACACCGAGAAGTTCGGCGTGGATCACGAGGATATCGTGGTGGTCTCTCCCGACGTGGGCAGCGTGAGCCGCGCCCGCGCCTTTGCCCAGAAGTTGGGCATGGGCCTCGCCATCGTGGACAAGCGCCGCCCCAAGGCCAACTCCTGCGAGGTGATGAACATCATCGGCGAGGTGTCGGGCAAGCGGGTCATCCTCTTTGACGACATGGTGGATACCGGCGGGTCTCTGTGCAATGCGGCCCAAGCGCTGGTGGAGCTGGGCGGCGCGACGGAGGTCTATGCCTGCGCCAGCCACGGCGTTCTCTCCGGCCCGGCGGTGGAGCGCATCGAAAAGAGCGTCATCAAGGAGGCCATGTTCTTGGACACCGTGCCCCACCGGGACGGCAACCCCCAGTCGGAGAAGATCAAGTACCTCTCCGTGGCGGGAATGTTCGCCGAGGCCATCGACCGGATTTATCAAGAGGTGTCGGTGTCTAAACTATTTATTTGAGGCGAGCGGGCCGATGAGGACATCGGCCCCTACAAGGGAAGCGGTTCAATAGGGCCGTAGGGGGCGGCTGTCCCCAGCCGCCCGGAAAAGTTTCATATCCTAACACCCCACACCCCCTCTTTTGGGGATGTGGGGCGTTGGTGGTTTGAGAGGTGAAAGAATGTTTTTCGGGAAAAAGTCTGCCGGGGTGGAGTGGCTCATTGTGTTTTTGGGCAATCCCGGCGACCAGTATGAACACACCCGGCAC
>CARXAY010000100.1:0-4278 GCA_949093475.1 uncultured Oscillospiraceae bacterium | reverse complement strand
CAGAGGAGCTGAACGTGCCCATCCAGCGGCTCAAGTTCAAGGCTCTGACCCATGTGACCGACGTGGGCGGGCAAAAGGCCATGCTGATGAAGCCGGTCACCTATATGAACCTCTCCGGGGAGGCCGTGGGGGAGGCAGCGCGGTTTTATAAGCTGCCCCCAGAGCGGGTGCTGGTGGTGTGCGACGATATCGCCCTGCCCCCCGGCAAGCTGCGCCTGCGCGCCCAAGGCTCTGCCGGTGGGCATAACGGCCTGAAAAGCATCGCCCAGCACTTGGGCAGCGAGGGCTATCCACGTCTGCGCGTAGGTGTGGGGGGGAAGCCCCACCCGGACTACGATCTGGCGGACTGGGTGCTGTCCCGCCCTGCCGGGGAGGACGCCAAGGCCGTGGACGACGCCGTGAAGCGCGCCGCCAAGGCCATCCCGCTGATTTTGGAAAAGGGCGTGGAACGGGCCAGCGAACAGGTAAACCGTCGTTAACCTAACGGCTATTAGCCGTTAGGTTAACGCGGACAAGCTGGCTCGAAAGGCCCCTTTGGAAAGGTGCTGTCAGCCGAAGGCTGACTGGGGATTGTGGGCTTTTGCGGTGTCGGACAATCCCCCGTCATTTGCTTCGCAAATGCCACCCCCTTTCAAAAGGGGGCTTAACGGTGTATACCAAAAAGGAGGTGGGACAATGAAAAAGCTGATGACGATCCTCCATGACCTTCCCGAATTCAAGCGGGTGTTGGCCGCCATCGATTCCGGCCGTTGTCCCGCCGCCGTCTCCGGCCTCGCCCCCGTTCACCGGGCGCACTTTGCCGCCGGGGTGCGCTCTGAGACCGCCCGGCCCATTGTGATGGTCTGCGCCGACGAGGAGGAGGGCGACCGTCTGGAGCGGGACTTGGAAGCGCTGACGGGGGAGAAGGTCACCCGGCTCACCGCACGGGAGTTCTCCTTCTACGACGGTTATTCCTCCAAGCAGTGGGAACACAAGCGGCTGGCGGCCTTTCGCGCCATGTTGGCGGGAGAAGCCCCGGTGGTGGTGGCCACGGCGGAATCCCTGCTCCAGCGCACCATCCCGCCCGCCCTGCTGAACAAGGCGGCCTTTGTCCTGTCCGCCGAAACGCCCCTTTCCTTAGAGGAGGTGGCGGAGCGGCTGGCGGTGTGCGGCTACTCCCGCTGTGAGCAGGTGGAGGGCGTGGGGCAGTTCGCCCAGCGGGGCGGCATTTTGGACGTGTTTTCCCCCGCCTATGACCGCCCGGTGCGGGTGGAGTACTGGGACACGGAGATCGACTCCATGGGCCTTTTTGACCCCATGAGCCAGCGGCGCACCGAGACCTTAAAGGAGGCGGTGATCCTCCCGGCGGGGGAGGTGCTGCCCGGACTTGCCTCCGACCCGGACGCGCTGGGCGGCGACCTCCATCTGCCGGAGATCTATCCCCAAATGGCCACCGCCGCCGACTATTTTCCCCCGGACGCGGTGGTGCTTTTGAGCGAGAGCGGACGGATCACCGAGCGGGGGGAGCATTACCTCTGGCAGTTGGACGAGGACATTAAGACCCTCATCGAAAAGGAGCGGCTTGGGCCGAAGCCGGGGGCGTACGCGAGACGGATGGAGGAGCTGACGGCGCGGCTGGAGGACTGGCCGGTGGTGTATCTGGACTCCTTTGCCGTGTCCAGCTACCCCTCCCGGCCCAAGACCCTGCTCTCCGTGATGGCCAAGCAGCTCCCCTCCTTCGGCGGCAGTCTGGAGACCGCCGTCAGCGATCTGGGCCACTACCAGCGGGCGGGCTACGCCGTCACTGTGCTGGTAGCCAGCGAACAGCGGGCGCTGAACCTCCAGAGCCTTTTGCGGGAGGAAAAGGTGCGCGCGGCGGTGGATTTCGCCCTTCACGACCTCCCAAAGCCGGGGCAGGCGGTGATCTGCGTGGGCGGACTGACCGCGGGGGTGGAATATCCCGAAGTGAAGGCGGCCATTCTCACCCAAGGCTCAACCGCCCCGGTAAAAAAGAAGCGGCGGCACATCAAGGACAAGTCCAACCGCCAAAAGCTCAACTCTTACGCCGACCTGCGCCCCGGCGATCTGGTGGTTCACAGCCAGTACGGCATCGGCCGGTTCGTGGAGCTGGCCAAAATGCGGGTGGACGACGTGGACAAGGAGTATATGAAGATCGCCTACGCGGGCACGGACGTACTCTATGTCCCCATCACCCAGCTGGACATGGTGAACAAATACATCGGCGGGGGAGAGGACGGGGCAAACCGCAAGCTCTCCCGCTTGGGCGGCGGCGATTGGGAGCGCGCCCGCTCCAAGGCCAAGGGGGCGGTGGCCGAGCTGGCCAAGGGCTTGGTTCAGCTCTATGCCCAGCGCCAGCGTCTTCCCGGCTTTGCCTTTTCCCCGGACAGCCCGTGGCAGAAGGAGTTCGAGGATCAGTTTTCCTATACCGAGACGGAGGATCAGCTCCGCTGCATCGCGGAGATCAAAAAGGACATGGAAAAGCCCCAGCCCATGGATCGCCTGCTGTGCGGCGACGTGGGCTACGGCAAGACGGAGGTGGCCTTCCGGGCCATTATGAAGTGTGTTTTGGACGGCAAGCAGGCGGCCATCTTGGTGCCCACCACCGTGCTGGCCCGGCAGCACTTTTTGACCGCCAAGGCCCGGTTTGCCAAGTATCCCGTGAACATCGCGTCCCTCTCCCGGTTCAATACCACCGCCCAGACCCGGGACGTGCTGCAAAACCTCAAGGACGGGCGGGTAGACCTGCTGGTGGGCACCCACCGTTTGCTCCAAAAGGACGTGGAGTTCAAGGATCTGGGCCTGCTGGTGGTGGACGAGGAGCAGCGGTTCGGGGTCACCCACAAGGAGCGGCTCAAGGAGATCTGCAAGCAGGTGGACGTGCTGACTTTGTCCGCCACCCCCATTCCGAGGACGCTGAACATGGCCCTTTCCGGGATTCGGGATATGTCCACGCTGGAAGAACCGCCCTCCGACCGCCAGCCGGTGCAGACCTATGTGCTGGAGCATGACTGGCCCATCATCGCCGACGCCATTCGCCGGGAGGTAGAGCGGGGCGGGCAGGTCTATTACCTCCACAACCGCATCGACACCATCGCCCGGTGCGCCCAGCGCCTCCACGAGCAGCTTGGAGACAGCGTCTCCATCGCCGTGGCCCACGGGCGCATGACCCAAGAGGAGATCAACAACGTGATGACCGACCTCTCCGAGGGGAATGTGGACGTGCTGGTGTGTACCACCATCATTGAAACGGGCATCGACGTGCCCAACGTGAACACCCTCATCATTGAAAACGCCGACAATTTAGGCTTGGCCCAGCTCCACCAGATCCGCGGGCGAGTGGGCCGCTCCAGCCGCCGGGCGGTGGCGTACCTGACCTATAAAAAAGGGAAGGTGCTGGATCAGACCGCCGCCAAGCGGCTCTCCGCCATCCGGGAGTTCGCCGAGTTCGGCTCTGGGTTCAAGATCGCCATGCGGGACTTGGAGATTCGGGGCGCGGGGAACATTTTAGGCCCGGAGCAGTCCGGGTTCATGGTGAGCGTGGGGTATGATATGTACCTCCAGCTTTTGGAGGAGGCGGTTTTGGAGGAGCGGGGGGAAGCTCCGGCGGTGAAGCAGGAGTGCGCCGCCGACCTCAGCGTCTCCGCCGCCATCCCCGACCGCTATGTGCCCGCGCCGGAGCAGCGGATGGATCTTTACCGCCGTATCGCCGCCATCCGAAGCGAGGAGGAGGCCGACGACCTCACCGACGAGCTGATCGACCGCTACGGCGACCCGCCGAGGCAGGTCAACAACCTCATCGCCGTGGCCCTCATGCGGGCCTTGGCCGCGCAAAACGGCATCTCGGAGATCACCCAGAAGGGCCAGACGGTGGTGTTTTCCTTGGCGGAGGTGGATCTCCAGCGGCTTTCCAAGCTGTGCAGCGGGGAAAAGTACCAGACCCGCGTCCGCTTCGCGCCGGGGGATAAGCCGAATCTCACCCTGCGGCTCAAGCGGGGGGAAGACCCCCTCCGCTGGGGGGCGAAGCTGGTGGAGGACTACGCGAAGACAAAAGCGTGAGGACGGTGCGGGCGGGACGCTGAGGACAGCGTCCCCTACGGTTCTACCGGATTGTTCGTTGCTCTCGTAGGGGCCGATGTCCTCATCGGCCCGGAGCACGGCCTCAAATACGACAGAGGTGAGATTCCATGCAGAGAAAGAAAATTTTGACGCTGGCGGTGGCCCTGTGTCTGCTGTGCGCTTGCGGGCCTGTAGTCCCGCCGGAAGCGCCTACCCCCACCC
>CARXAY010000099.1 GCA_949093475.1 uncultured Oscillospiraceae bacterium | reverse complement strand
CGTCCAGCCCGCGGCCGGATAAGTACCCGACCACTGCGCCCAGCAGGGCGGCGAAGCCCGGCCAGCCCGGGCCGCAGGCGGCCACCCATGCGACCCCCAGCGGCCGGCAGCCAACCGGGAGGCGGATCGCCGCCAGAACGATCCCCAGCGCGGCCCGTCCGCACCACGCCAGCGCCTGCCGCACAGCGGGGGCGCTTAGCGCCCGGCCTGCGGCCTCCCCCAGCCGGGCCGGATAGACCTTGGGGCGCAGGGCTCGGCGTTTTTCGGACGCTTCTTTTCCTTCGGACATGACAGTCCCTCCTTGGTACAAACTTCCTGTGTTTTGGAGAGTATATACCACTTTTCGGAAAAAGAATGTCAAATCAACGGGGCTAACTGCAAAATCTGTGTTTTCCGATGACCTTGATGAGGGGGCGAGACCAGATCCACGCGGAGGTTGCGGTGTCGGGATTGAAGTAATAGATCGCGCCTCCGGAGGGGTCGCTGCCCCCAAGGGCCTCCTGCGCCGCCCGGCGGGCGGATTCGGACACGGGCTGGTCGATCTGGCCGTCCACCATGCAGGTGAACGCCCCCGGCTGGTACACTACCCCCGCCAGCGTGGAGGGGAAGGAGGGATGCTCGATCCGGTTCAAAATGACCGCCCCCACCGCCACCTGCCCGGCGTACGGCTCGCCCCGCGCTTCGGCGGAGATGACCCGGGCCAGCAGGGCCACGTCGTGATCCTGCGCGGCCGAGCCGGCGGAGGGGCTGCCCCCGCTCACGCTCATTCCCAAGGCCCGCAGGGTGTTTGGCCCGACGATGCCGTCTGCGGCCAAGCCGTTCTTTTTCTGGAAGGACACCACCGCCTTGCGCGTCCCAGAGCCGAAAATGCCGTCTACCTCGCCGCTGTAATAGCCCCAACGCTTCAGCTTGTCCTGAATGGTGCGTACCTGCGCGCCGGTGGAGCCCTGACGGTAGACGGCAGCGTCTGCGGCGGGGATCGCCAGCAGGAGAACCGCCGACAGGACAAGGCAAAGCCCCCGTTTCCACATAAAAACCCCTCCTTTTTCCGGTAGAGTGCCCAGAACATGGGGATACTATCCCTGTCAAACAGGGGTTTTCAGCAAAACTTTAGAAAGTCTTAATCTTCGGCATAAGGTTTTTGTAAGATTGTCCTGTTATGATATCCTCAAACCAAATCGAATGAGGTGACGGAGATGAAGATTTTGATCCTGACAGGGAAATTCAACATGGGTCACTGGTCGGTGGCCCAGTCGCTGAAACAGGAGTTGCTTTTGTCCGGCCGCGATGATATAGTGGAGGTCGAGGACGTGGTGACCTACGCCGTCCCCGGCATGGATCGGGCGGTATATAAGCTCTTTCAGGTGTTTGTCACTTGCACGCCGGGACTGTACAACGTCTTTTACCGCCTGACGGAGAAGGGGACGGGCGACCTGCTGCCGGTACACGCCCGGCCCTTTTTACAGGGCACGGAGGAGCTGCTGGCAGAGCGCCGCCCCGACGTGGTCATCGCCACCCATCCCCTGTGCGCCCAGCTGGTGGCCCGGTGCAAGAAGAAAGGGAGCTACGGCGGCGTGCTGCTCACCTGCGTCACCGATATCACCGGCCACGGCGAATGGCTGTGCAAGGAGTGCGACGGCTATCTGGTGGGTGCGGAGGCGGTGCGGGACGCCTTTGTGGCGCGGGGAGTAGACCCTTCCCATATCGCCGTCACGGGTATCCCGGTGCGCCGGGAGTTCAAAGAGCCCGCCCCCTGCGCCGCCGGCGGGGAAAAGCGGCTGCTCATCATGGGCGGCGGGCAGGGGCTGCTGCCCCGGGACGACGACTTCTACGCGGCCCTCAACTCTCTGCCAAACGTCAAGACCACCCTCATCACCGGGGGCAACCGCAGGCTGTTTGAACGGCTGGCGGGGAAGTACCCCAACATCCGGGTGCTGGGCTACACCCCGGAGGTCTACGCCTATATGCGCCGCAGCGATCTGGTGCTTTCCAAGCCCGGCGGCGCAACGACCTTTGAGGCCATCTTTTCCGCCACCCCCATGCTGGCTTGGGAGCCCTTCTGGGAACAGGAGCGGCGCAACGCGGCCTTTCTGGTGCGCGAGGGCATGGGCCGCGTGGCGGGGAAGGAGAAGGAAGAATGTCTGGCCGCGCTGAAAGACCTGCTGACCGACCCTGCCGCCCTGTCTGGGATGCGCGAGCGCATGAAGGCCCTGCGGGCGCGGCTGGACGACAGGGGGCTGGAGGAATTGATGGGCCAGCTGACCGAGGAGCGGATGTATGCTTAAAAAACGGGATCTCATCAGCATGGCGGTGATGGCCGCCATTATCTTCGTCACCTTTTGGCTGGTGCTGGGAGGCGGAAAGGCGGGGCAGGTCTGGGCGGCCGTGAAGCTGGCAAGGTGGCCGTGGCTGCTGCTGGGCGGCTTTTTGATGGTGTGCTATACGGGCATGGAGGGTTTGCAGAACCAGATCACCCTCGCCGCCATGGGGCACAAGCTGCCCTACCGCCACTGCGTTCAGTTTGCCGCCACAGGCTTCTATTTCAGCTCCATCACCCCTTCCTCCACCGGAGGACAGCCCGCGCAGGTGTTTTACATGGCCCGCAGGGGGGTGAGCGCGGCCCACGGCACGCTGGTGATGCTTCTCTTTACCATCGGCTACCAGATCGTGGCGGTGGCGTGGGGGGTGGCGGCCTGCTTCCTTGCGCCGGAAGCCCCCGCATCGCTGGGGACGGGTCTTGGGGTGCTGCTGGGATACAGCCTGACTACCACGGCCCTGCTGACCGCAGGGATGATCTTTCTGCTGGTGCGGCCCAAGCCTGCGGAACAGTTCTGCCGCTGGTGTCTGCGGCTGGGGGTGAAGCTCAAGGTCGTCCGCGACGTGCCCCGCGCGGAGGCGGGGCTGGAAAAGCAGCTCAAGGAATATCGGGGCGGGGCGGCGGTCATCCGCAGCCAGCCCCTTTTGGTCGTAAAGCTGTTGGCGGCGGCAACGGTGCAGCTGACGGTGCGCTATCTGATCCCGTGGACGGTGTACCGCGCGCTGGGGCTGACGGGCTGCTCCGTCCTGCGGCTGGTGAGCACCCAAGCGCTGGTGTATCTGGCGGTGAGCTGCGTGCCCATTCCGGGAACGGTGGGCGCGTCGGAAGGGGCGTTTTTAAGCGCGTATCAGGGGATCTTCGGCGGCGAGCTGGTGACGGCGGCCATGCTCCTGAGCCGCACGCTGGCCTTTTACCTGCCGGTGGTCGTCACCGGCATCTCCACTGCCGTCCTCCACCGTCAAACTGCAAAAACGTGTTGACGGGATGGAACAAATGTGCTAAAATGGATTCGTTCGTATTTTAAGAACGAATCCATTTTTTGCGATACGGGAGAAACGAGTATGCTGGATCACATTTTCGTCAAGGGCGCGCGGGAAAACAACCTGAAAAACGTGGACGTGACCATCCCGAGGGACAAGCTGGTGGTCATCACCGGCCTCAGTGGCTCTGGGAAGTCCTCTCTGGCCTTCAACACCATCTACGCCGAGGGCCAGCGGCGGTATATGGAGTCCTTGTCCTCCTACGCCCGGATGTTCATGGGCCAGATGGAGAAGCCGGACGTGGACTATATCGAGGGCCTTTCTCCCGCCATTGCCATCGACCAGAAAACCACCTCCAAAAACCCTCGCTCCACCGTGGGCACGGTGACGGAGATCTATGACTATCTCCGCCTGCTTTGGGCGCGCATCGGCACGCCCCACTGCCCCAAGTGCGGCAAGGAGATCCAGCAGCAGACGGTGGATCAGATCGTGGACCAGATCTTGGCGCTGCCCGAGGCCACCCGCATTCAGATCATGGCCCCGGTCATCCGGGGGAAAAAGGGCGAACACGCCAAGATCTTGGAGGACGCCCGGAAGTCGGGATACGTCCGGGTGCGGGTGGACGGCTCGCTTTATGAGCTGACCGAGGAGATCAAGCTGGACAAGAACAAGAAGCACAACATTGAGATCGTGGTGGACCGTCTGGTGGTGCGGGACGACATCCGCCGCCGGCTCACCGACTCCATCGAGACCGCCTCCGCTCTGGCGGGGGGACTGACGGTGGTGAACGTGGTGGGGGAGGACCGGGACATCTCCTTCTCCCAAAACTACGCCTGCGAGGACTGCGGCATCTCCATCGAAGAGTTGACCCCCCGTATGTTCTCCTTCAACAACCCCTTTGGGGCGTGTCCCACCTGCACGGGGCTGGGCTTTCAGCTCAAATGCGACCCCGATCTGGTCATCCCCGACAAAAAGAAGTCTCTTCTGGACGGGGCAATCGCCGCCTACGGCTGGAACAACGTCCGGGGGGACAGCATTGCGCGGATGTATTTTGACGCGCTGGCGAAGAAATACCACTTCAAGCTGGACGTTCCCGTGGAGGAGCTGCCGGAGGAAGTGGTGGACGTGATCCTCTACGGAACAAAAGGGGAGAAGCTGCGTCTGGAATACGAGCGGGCCAACGGCAAGGGGGTCTTGAACCAGCCCTTTGAGGGGATCATCCCCAATGTGGAGCGCCGCTATCGGGAGACCCAGTCGGACGCCTCCAAGCGGGAACTGGAGGCGCTGATGAGCCAGACTCCCTGCCCCGACTGCCACGGGCAGCGGCTCAAGCCGGAATCGCTGGCGGTGACGGTGGGGGGGGAATCCATCTACCAGTTCACCACCCGGTCGGTGACCAAGGCGCTGGAATTTATGAATGACCTGACCCTGACCCCCACGCAGGAGATGATCGCCCATCAGATCTTGAAGGAGATCCGCTCCCGGCTGAGCTTTCTGCAGTCGGTGGGGCTTCAATACCTCACCCTCAGCCGTCAGGCGGGCACTCTCTCCGGCGGCGAGAGCCAGCGTATCCGTCTGGCCACCCAGATCGGTTCGTCCCTCATGGGGGTGCTGTATATTTTGGACGAGCCGTCCATCGGCCTCCACCAGCGGGACAACGATATGCTGCTCAATACCATGAAGCACCTGAGAGACTTGGGCAACACCCTCTTAGTGGTGGAGCATGACGAGGACACCATGCGTCAGGCGGACTATCTCATCGACGTCGGCCCGGGCGCAGGGGTACACGGGGGACGCATCGTGGCCTGCGGTACGGCGGAGGAGGTCATGGCCACCTCCGGCTCGGTCACCGGCGACTATCTGGCCAAGCGGCGGTGCATCCCTGTGCCGGCGGAGCGGCGCCGGGGCAACGGCCACCGTTTGGTGGTGCGCGAGCCGCGGGAAAACAACCTTCAGGGGATGGATGTGGCGTTCCCGCTGGGGACGTTTATCGCCGTCACCGGCGTGTCCGGGTCGGGGAAATCCTCTCTGGTGAACGAAATTTTGTATAAGTCGCTGG
>CARXAY010000098.1 GCA_949093475.1 uncultured Oscillospiraceae bacterium | reverse complement strand
GATGAGGGCCACGCCGGGGGTGGAGTACCGGGTCTTGGCGATCCACGGATAGACCTTCTTCCCCGGCAGATGGCCGCCCTCGCCGGGCTTTGCCCCTTGGGCCATCTTGATCTGAATTTCCTTGGCGCTCACCAGATACTCGCTGGTGACGCCAAACCGGCCGGAGGCCACCTGTTTGATGGCCGAGCAGCGGTCGGACTTCAGCCGCTCCGGACGCTCGCCCCCCTCGCCGGAGTTGGATTTTCCCCCCAGCAGGTTCATGGCCTGCGCCATGCACTCGTGGGCCTCCTGAGAGATCGAGCCGTAGCTCATCGCCCCGGTCTTGAAGCGTTTGACGATGGAGTCCACGCTCTCCACCTCTTCCAAGGGGATGGGCTGCTCTGCATACCGCATTTCCATCAGCCCCCGAAGGGTGTGGGGGCAGCGCTCGTCGTCCACCAGCGCGGAATACTCCTTGAACAGTCCATAATTCCCCCGGCGGGTCGCCTCCTGCAAAAGGTGGATGGTCTGGGGGGAGTACATATGATCCTCCTGCCCGGAGCGGGCCTTGTGAAGCCCGGCGGAGTCCAGCGTCTCGTCCACCGCCAAGCCCAGCGGGTCAAAGGCCCGGGAGTGGTTTTTGTCCACCAGCGCCTCGATCTCCTTGAGGCCGATGCCCCCCACCCGGGAGACGGTGTTGGTGAAGTATTCGTCGATGACCTCTTTGGAAATGCCCACCGCCTCAAAGATCTGGGCGGACTGATAGGACTGGATGGTGGAGATGCCCATTTTGGAGGCGATCTTCACAATGCCCTTCAAGACCGCCTTGTTGTAGTCATCCACCGCCGCGCCAAACTCCTTGTCCAGCAGGCCCTCGTCGATGAGCTGGCCGATGGTCTCCTGCGCCAGATAGGGATTGATGGCCCGCGCGCCGTAGCCCAGCAGCGCGGCAAAATGGTGTACCTCCCGCGGCTCGGCGGATTCCAAGATCACCGACACCGCCGTACGTTTGCGGGTGCGGACAAGGTGCTGCTCCAGACAGGATACCGCCAGCAGGGAGGGGATGGCCACGTGGTTCTCGTCCACCCCCCGGTCGGAGAGGATGATGATGTTCGCGCCGCCCCGGTAGGCCCGGTCGGCGGCGATCTTCATCTGCTCCAGCGCCCGCTTCAGGGGCATATTCTTGAAAAAGAGCAGGGAGACCGTCTCCACATGAAAGCCGGGGCGATCCATGGCGCGGATCTTCATCATATCCACCGAGGTGAGGATGGGGTTGTGGATCTGAAGCACCCGGCAGTTTTCCGGCCGCTCCTCCAGCAGGTTGCCGTCGTCCCCGATGTAGACGGTGGTGTCGGTAACGATCTCCTCCCGGATGGCGTCGATGGGCGGGTTGGTCACTTGAGCAAACAGCTGGCGGAAGTAACTGAACAAGGGCTGGTCGTGGGCGGACAGCACCGCAAGGGGAATATCCGCCCCCATGGCGGCGGTAGGCTCGCTCCCGGTGCGGGCCATGGGGAGGATGGAATCCTTCACGTCCTCCCATGTATAGCCAAAAGCCTTTTGCACCTGCGTGCGGCGCTGGGGAGAATAGGTCTCCACCCGGTGGTTGGGGATGGGCAGATCGCGAAGCCGCACTAAGTTTCGATCCAGCCACTCGCCGTAAGGATTGCGGGACGCATACCGCTCCTTCAACTCGTCATCGCCGATGACCCGTCCCTCCTTGGTGTCCACCAGCAGCATCTTCCCCGGCTCTAACCGGGCTTTTTTGATGATGTGGGCAGGGTCGATGTCCAGAACGCCCACTTCGGAGGACAAAATGAGCCGGTCATCGTCGGTGAGGTAGTACCGGGCCGGGCGCAGGCCGTTGCGATCCAGCACCGCCCCCACTTGGTCACCGTCGGAGAAGAGGATGGCGGCCGGCCCGTCCCAAGGCTCCATCATCACCGCATAGTATTGATAGAGGTCTTTTCTGGCCCGGGAAAGGTTGGGGTCGTTGTTCCAAGGCTCTGGGATACACAGCATCACCGCCAAAGGCAGCTCCATGCCGCTCATGGTCAAAAACTCCAAGGTGTTGTCCAGCATCGCGGAATCCGAGCCGTTCACGTCCACCACGGGGAAGACCTTGTCCATCTCCTCCTCCCACACCGCCACGCCCATGGTCTCCTCCCGGGCCAGCATCCGGTCTACGTTGCCCCGAATGGTGTTGATCTCGCCGTTGTGGAGGATCAGGCGGTTGGGGTGGGCCCGCTCCCAAGAGGGATTGGTATTGGTGGAAAAGCGGGAGTGGACTAAGGCGATGGCGGAGGTGTAGTCCTCATTTTGCAGGTCGGGGTAAAACTGCCGAAGCTGACTGACCAGAAACATCCCCTTGTAGACGACGGTTCGGCTGGACAGGGAGGCCACATAGGTATCTCCCCCCGACTGCTCAAACTCCCGCCGGGCAATGTAGAGCCGCCGGTCAAATTCCAGCCCCCGGGCCAGCCGCTCCGGGCGGCGGACAAAGCCTTGGATGATGCGGGGCATTTTTGCCAGTGCCTTGTGCCCCAGCACCTCCGGGCACACCGGCACTTCCCGCCAGCCGATGAACTCCATGCCCTCCTTGGCGGTGATCAGCTCGAACATCTTCATGGCCTGACTGCGGCGCAGGGTGTTCTGGGGAAAGAAGAACATCCCCACGCCGTAATCCCCAGCCTCCCCCAACTCCAAGCCCAGCTTCTTGGCCTCCCGGGCAAAAAAGCCATGGGAAATCTGCAGCAGGATGCCCACGCCGTCGCCGGTCTTGCCCTCGGCGTCCTTACCCGCCCGGTGTTCCAGCTTTTCTACGATCTTCAGCGCGTCGTCCACCGTCCGGTGGCTCTTGCGGCCCTTGATATCCACCACCGCCCCAATGCCGCAGGCGTCGTGTTCAAACCTTGGGTCATAGAGCGGCATGGTCTTGGCCGGTAATTGCTCCTTCATGGTCAAACCCTCTTTCCCGAACCGTAGTGACGAAAAGGACGGCGGGCTGTGGAGCGCCGCCGTCCCCTGTGTCAGGCGTCCTTGCCCATATCCATCTCCCGCAGCACCCGGCGGGCGGTGTCCGCCATGGGTGCGCGGTGATCCATACTCTGCTTTTGGAGAAAGCGGTGGGCCTCCTCCTCGGTCATGCCGCCGTGGGTCATCAGCGCCTCCTTGGCTTGGGCCACCAACGCCCGATCCGCCTGCGTTCTCTGGGTCGGCGTGCGCTCCCACGCCCGGATGAGCTGGGCCAGAAGACGGACGGAGGCCAGCAGCTCGGAACGGTGAAGGGGCGTAGGGAGCTTGAACACCCCCGGCGCTTCGCAGAGATCCAGCCGGGCTTGGGCCGCTACCATCAGCATGGCACACCGGGGCGGCAGGTCGCCGTACAGGGCTTCGCAGCTCTCGTCGGCCAATTTGAAGCCGCACACCACCAGCCCCGCGGCTTGGCCGCCTAAGATCCGGCGCACCTGTGCGCCGCTTTGGCACGGCAGGCAGCTGAACTCACCGCTGCTCTCCAGCAGCTCCCGGATACGGTCGCAGTTGTCCCGTTTTTCAAAGGCTACGACGATCTGCTCCACGGTGGTTCACCTCCCCAGCGCATCCATGGGTCTCGTTCCCGGCCGGTCAATAGTTGATCATGTACTTTTCCCGCTCCCATGAGGAAACGCGGGTGCGGTACTCGTCCCATTCCGCTTCCTTCCCGGCGATGTACTGGCTGCTGACATGGCTGCCCAGCGTGTCCATCACCAGCTTATCCTTCTTCATGGCGATCAGGGCCTCCTCCAAAGAGCCGGGGAGGGCTTCGATGCCGTGGCGGCGGCGCACCGCGGGAGTCATGGCGAAGATGTTCTCCGTGACCTCCGCCGGAGGGGTCATGCCCTTTTCAATGCCGTCCAGCCCTGCGGCCAGACACACCGCCAAGGACAGGT
Organism: uncultured Oscillospiraceae bacterium; assembly: GCA_949093475.1. Classification (GTDB taxonomy): domain Bacteria; phylum Bacillota; class Clostridia; order Oscillospirales; family Oscillospiraceae; genus MGBC124762. The sequence continues at coordinate 1,454 of CARXAY010000098.1, read as the reverse complement.
AGGGGTTGCAGGCGGGGTCGGGGCAGCGCAGCTCCACCCGGGTGGACTGCCCTCTGGCTGCCGGAATACGGATGAGGGCGGAGCGGTTGGAGGCCGACCACGCCAGATAGCAGGGCGCTTCATAGCCGGGCACAAGCCGCTTGTAGGAGTTCACCAGCGGGTTGGTGATGGCCGCCATCCCCTTCATGTGGTGGAGGATGCCCGCGATAAAGGCATACGCCTCCTTGGACAGCCCCCGTGGGTCGCTTTTGTCAAAAAACACATTCTTGCCGTCCCGGAACAGGGACATATTGGTGTGCATCCCCGAGCCGTTGATGCCAAAAATGGGCTTGGGCATGAAGGTGGCGTGGAGGCCGTTCTTCTGGGCCAGCGTCTTGACCGCCAGCTTAAAGGTCATGATCTTGTCGGCGCATTGGAGGGCGGGGGCGTATTTGAAGTCGATCTCATGCTGACCCCGGGCCACCTCGTGGTGGCTGGCCTCGATCTCATAGCCCATGTCCTCCAGCGCCAGACAAATCTCCCGGCGGGTGGATTCGCCGTGATCCAGCGGGCCGAGGTCGAAATAGCCCGCCTCGTCGTTGGTCTGGGTGGTGGGCTTGCCCTCCTCGTCGGTCTGGAAGAGGAAAAACTCCGCCTCCGGCCCGACGTTAAAGGTGTCGTAGCCCATGGCCTTGGCCTTTTCCAGCACCCGCTCCAGCACCCCGCGGGGGTCGCCTACAAAGGGGGTGCCGTCGGGGTTGTGTACGTCGCAGATGAGCCGGGCCACCTTGCCGTGCTGAGGCCGCCAAGGGAAGATCACAAAGCTGTCCAAGTCGGGCCAGAGATACTGGTCGGACTCGTTGATACGAACAAACCCCTCGATGGAAGAGCCGTCGATCATGATCTGGTTGTCCACCGCCTTTTCGATCTGGGAGGCGGTGATGGCCACGTTTTTGAGCTGACCGAAAATATCGGTGAACTGCATCCGAATGAACTGCACGTCCTCCTCTTTCACCTTGCGGATAATGTCTGCTTTGCTGTAACCCATTGTAGAGACCCCTTTCTTTCTGGCGAAAATGAAAACAGGCGCTCCTCCCCCATTGGGGGTGGAACGCCGTTGTCCTCACCGAAGTTGCCCTTAGTATATTCCCCGCCGCCGCCAAAGTCAAGGCATTTTTGCAAGCTGGAATATTTTTGTTTCATTTTACGGGGTTTTCTTTGCTCCGCTTCCTTTCTTTATGCAACTTTATGCTTCCTCTCTTGCAATTTAAAGTTTTTGTTTCTTCTTTCGCCATTGGAAAGGCCCGCGGTCAGTTGACCGCGGGCCTTTCACAGGAAGGAAGAATGTTCGCGCCTGTAAAGACGCTGGGGATTGCTTACTTGATCAGAGCGATGAACCGATCCAGCATGACGGCCACTTCCGCGCGGGTGACGTTGGCGGTGGGATCAAGGTCGTTCTGGCCCTTGCCCTTGAG
>CARXAY010000097.1 GCA_949093475.1 uncultured Oscillospiraceae bacterium | reverse complement strand
GCTTGACCGACCGCCCGGCAGTGCTGATGGATACGGTGGCGCGGGTGTCCCCCAGCTATGCGACCTACGTCCATCTGGACTATGACGAGGCCAACGCCTGCGGCTGGACAAAGGGCGACCGGGGAAGGTTGGTATGATCTGGGAACACGGCGCATATAAATGACGCAACTGAAGAAAAGGGAGCGTTGCGGCATGGAACAACAAGGACAAGACCTCAACCGAATCGTTTTGCGGGGATGTGTGGCAGGGAAAGCGGTGCTTTCCCACCAAAGCCACGACGAGCGGTTTTACCGGTTTCCTCTTTCGGTGGAGCGGCTGTCAGGGAACGAAGACGTACTCAACGTTTTGTTTTCCGGGCGGCTTCTTCCGCCGGAGAGGATCTCGGTGGGAGACCGGCTGGAGGTGCGGGGAAGTCTTCGCACCTTTAACAACAAAAGCGGCGTGGGGGCGAAGCTGGTCATTACCGTTCTGGCTCAAGAGATCCTCTCCACCGCAGATGACCATACCAACGACCTGACTTTGGCTGGGACGATCTGCCGCCGGGGAGAGCCACGGCGCACTCCCTTGGGACGGGAAATCTGCGATTTCACGCTGGCGGTGAACCGGAGGTACGGCCGCTCGGATTATCTGCCCTGTATTGCATGGGGCTCGTTGGCGCAGCGGTGCGCGACCATGGAGGTGGGCGAGCGGCTGCGATTGGAGGGACGGCTGCAAAGCAGAGTATATACCAAGCAGTTGGGGGACAGGAGTGAGGAGCGGGTGGCCTTTGAGTGTTCCGCCATGTCGCTGGAGGCGGATACGGCCAAGGAAAAGGCTTTCTGTGCCGCCCATTGTGAAAAAATGCTTGCAAATTCCGACAGGGTAGGGTAGGATAGGCAAGGAAACGCGAATCAAGACGGAAGAGGATGTGTATGCATGAGAAGCGGCGGTATTTTGCTCCCCATTTTCTCCCTGCCCAGTCCTTACGGCATTGGAACCATGGGCGCGGAAGCGCGGCGGTTCGTGGATTTTTTGCAGGCGGCGGGCCAACGGTACTGGCAGATATTGCCGGTCTGTCCCACCAGCTACGGAGACTCCCCTTATTCCTCCTTTTCTACCTTCGCGGGGAATCCCTATTTCATCGATCTGGATCAACTACATATGGACGGGCTGTTGAAGAAAGGGGAATACGAGGAGCTGGACTGGGGCGAGGGGGACGTGGATTACGGAAAGCTCTACGCCCTGCGCTTTCAGGTGCTGCGGCTGGCGTTTGAGCGGTTCGTTCACGACCCGCCTGCGGACTTTATGGACTTTTACCGGGCGAACCCGTGGCTGGACGACTATGCCCTCTTTATGACCCTGAAAGACCTCAACGCTGGCAAGCCTTGGCAGGAATGGCCCAAGGATCAGTGCCGTCGGGAGACGAAAACGCTGGAAAAGATCAAGCTTACCAATAGTGAGGACATTGCCTTCTGGAAGTGCGTCCAGTATCTCTTCTACCGCCAGTGGCGGGAGCTGAAACGCTATGCCAACGACCGGGGCGTGTCCATCATCGGCGACCTGCCCATCTATGTCGCGGCAGACAGCGCCGATGTGTGGGCGAATCCCGGGCAATTCCAGTTGGACAAGACCCTGCGCCCGGTGGAGGTGGCGGGGTGTCCGCCGGACGGGTTTACCGCCGACGGCCAGCTTTGGGGCAATCCTCTCTACGATTGGGACAAGATGAAGGCGGAGGGCTACCGCTGGTGGATGGATCGGGTGGAGCACCAGTGCGATATCTATGATGTGCTGCGGATCGACCACTTTCGGGGATTTGAAGCGTATTACGCCATCCCGTACGGAGAGGCTACCGCCCGCAACGGACGCTGGCGGCCCGGCCCGGGAATGGATTTCTTCCGGGCGGTAGAGAAACGGGTGGGCAAGCACCCCATCATCGCCGAGGATCTGGGCTTTCTCACCGATGAGGTGCGCAAGCTGCTGGCGGACAGCGGCTTCCCCGGAATGAAGGTGCTGGAGTTTGCCTTTGATTCCCGGGAAAACAGCGACTATCTGCCCCACAACTATGACAAGCACTGCGTGGTATACACCGGCACCCACGACAACGACACTGTAATGGGCTGGCTGGCGTCTGCTCCCAAAGAGGATGTGGCGTTTGCTACAGATTATCTCCGGTTGAACGCCGAAGAGGGCTTCCACTGGGGTATGATGCGAGGCGCATGGAGCAGCGTGGCCGATCTGGCAGTGGTACAGATGCAGGACGTGCTGGGCCTTGGCTCGGAGGGGCGGATCAACACCCCCTCCACTGTGGGCGAAAACTGGCGCTGGCGGATGAAGAAGGGCGCGGCCACCCCGGAGCTGGCGCAAAAGCTCCGCCGGCAGATGGAGATCTACCGAAGATAAAAACAGGGAAGTGACAAGACAATGGGCGCAACGGTCATCAATGTGGCATTGATCCTTCTGGGCAGTGTCATCGGGCTGGCCTTTCGGGGGAAAATACCGGAAAGACTGACCCAAGCGATTACCTGCGCCCTTGGACTTTGCGTGCTGCTTATTGGGATCAGCGCGGCGCTGGAGACGAACGATACCCTGTGCGTCATTGTGTGCATGGTACTTGGCACGCTCTTAGGCGAGTGGATCGATATCGAAGGGAAAATGGACAAGGTGGGTCATGCCCTGAAAACCAAGGTGGCGGCCAAGGGGGACAATGCCCGGTTCAGCGAAGGGTTTGTCAATGCCGCCGTACTCTACTGCGTGGGAGCCATGGCCATCAACGGCTCGCTGGCGGCGGGGCTGAAGGGCGACTGGTCGATTTTAGTGTCCAAGGGGGTCATCGACGGCGTGACCTCCATCACCTTTGCCGCCACCATGGGCATCGGGGTGATGTTTTCCGTTTTGCCGCTGCTTGTCTACCAAGGCGGACTGACCCTGCTGGCGTCGGTTATCGGCCCGTACCTTTCCGACGCGCTGGTGGCGGAGATGAGCGCGGTAGGCGGGGTCATTATCATTGGGATCGCGGTCAATATGCTGGCCCTTGGCCGGGAGAAAATACGGGTGGGGAATTTGCTCCCCGCGATCTTTCTCCCGGCGGCCTATTTGCCGCTGGCGGCGTGGCTGGGCGGACTGGCAGGGTAAGGAGGACGTAAAAAATGGCGGGATTGTTTGGTCTGATCCGGCGAATGGACACCAAAAAGATGCGCGCCACCGCCGCAAAGGTGGCGGAGGAGAGCGGAAAAAGCAAACTGGGCGTACTGACAGATATGGTGTGGTGCGGGCTTCGCTATGAAGCGGGGTATTCCGACTATGCCCTTTTTCATATGTGGCAGATGAACCACAAACAGCGTGCCAGCGTGCTCACCAGAGGGAAAAACAACCGCTATGTGCGGGCCTTGAACAAGCAGGAGAATATGCACTACTTTGCAGAGAAAACCGAATTTTTGAAGGCGTTCGCGCCCTATGTCGGGCGACAGTGGCTGGATCTGCGGGAGGCGGACGCCGGGCAGCTCAAGGAGATGCTGACCACATTGGGCGTGGTGCTGGTCAAGCCTCAGGACGCCACCCACGGAGACGGGGTGGAGAAGATCTACGACACCGATGTTCAGGACTATCAGGCGCTTCTGGAGCGGCTGCGGGGGAGCGGACAGACCCTCTGCGAGGAAGTCATCTGTCAGCATCCGGAGCTGAACAGACTGTGGCCGGGGTGCATCAATACCTTGCGGCTGGTGACGATCTGCAAGGACGGCGTGGGCCACATCGTGGCCAGCTTTTTGCGGGTGGGAAGCGGCGATAAGCCGGTGGACAACTTCAACAGCGGCGGCATGGTCGCCCCCCTTGACCCGGCGACAGGAGTTGTGCTGTGCCGCGCCGTGAACAAGGCCGGGGCGCAGTTTGAAGCCCATCCCGGCACGGGGACGGTGTTTGAGGGTTTCCAAGTGCCTCTTTGGGAGCAGGTCACGGCGCTGGCGCAGGAAGCGGCGGGGGTCATCACCGGTGTGCGCTATGTGGGCTGGGACGTGGCGGTGACCCCTGCAGGGCCGGTTCTGGTGGAGGGGAATCAGTACCCCGGCCACGATATTTATGGCCTTCCGGGGCAATCCGCCGAGCAAATGGGCGTTCTTCCGGCCTTTGAAAAGGTGATCTCCCTCAAGGAACTGAAGAAGCTGTGAAAGCCTTCCAAGAACAAATTTCGGAAAAAGGGCGAAAAGTATTTGACAATGGGGAAAAGAATGGTTATAATGTTAGCCGTACCGTCGTGCGAGGTGTGCCATGCGACTGAATCTGAAAGACATTATCCATGTTCCCGGCGCAGTTCTGCCCTTTGAATTTCCGCTGGATTTATCAGACTGCGAATTCGGAGGAGAACGGCCCATTTGCGAGCCTGTCCAAGTTACCGGTCAGGTGCGGAACATGGCGGGCGCGCTGGTGTTTGACGCGCAGGCAGTGACGACACTGCATCTGCACTGCGACCGTTGCGCCAAGCCCTTTTCCAGAGAAAAGCGGGTGGAGTTTGAGACGCTGCTGGCGACTGAGCTGGCCGGGGAGGACTCCGACGATATCGTTCTTCTGGAGGGAGACTTTCTGGACGCGGGCGCGCTGATGCGCGAAACCTTTGTGTTGGAGATGGACACCAAGAACCTCTGCACGGAGGATTGCAAGGGCCTTTGTTCCGGCTGCGGCGTGGATTTGAATGTAGAGCCGTGCCGGTGTAAGAAGGAAGGGGATCCGCGACTTGCGGCTCTCAGTAAGTTTTTTGAGCAAGCGGAGGAATAACCGCCGCCCATTCACCTAAAGGAGGTGTCATTATGGCAGTCCCCAAGAGTAAAATCTCGAAACAGCGCCGCAACAAGCGCCGCAGCAGCGTGTGGAAGCTGGAAGCCCCCACTCTGGTGCTGTGTCCCAAGTGCGGTGAGTACAAGCTGCCCCACCGGCTGTGCAAGTCCTGCATGACCTACGACGGGCGGGAGTACGCCAAGGCCGAGGCGAAGAAGTAATTGCATACCGGCAGGAAAAGCAGGGCGGAACAGAACTTCCGCCCTTTTTTCTTACCATAAGGAGGGACAGGCATGAGCAAGACGGTGATCGTCAGCGTAGACCGCAGAAGCCCGGCGGAGAAGCAGGGCGTTCAGGCGGGGGAGACGCTAAAAAAGGTCAACGGCCACGATATTGTGGACGTGCTGGATTACAAATTCTATACTTATGACCCTGTCCTGACCCTGACGCTGGAGCGGGACGGCGTGACAAGAGAGGTCGCCGTCAACAAGGCGGAAGGAGAGGAACTGGGGCTTAATTTTGAGACCTATATGATGGATTCTCCCCGTTCCTGTGCCAACCACTGCATTTTTTGCTTTGTGGATCAGCTTCCCAAGGGCCTGCGGGAGACCCTCTATTTCAAAGACGACGACGCCCGGCTGTCCTTTCTCATGGGAAACTAC
>CARXAY010000096.1:630-5418 GCA_949093475.1 uncultured Oscillospiraceae bacterium | reverse complement strand
CTATTCGCCATTGGCCCGCCGTCCCCGCTTACATACTCTCGTCTCTGTGGGGCAGGATGGCGTCCACCTCGGCATGGGGCCGGGGGATGACATGGACAGAGATCAGCTCTCCCACCTTCTCCGCCGCAGCCGCGCCCGCGTCGGTCGCCGCCTGCACTGCGCCCACGTCGCCGCGCACCATCACGGTCACAAGGCCGCCGCCCACCTGTTCCTTGCCCACCAACTGGACGTTGGCGGATTTAACCATGGCGTCGGCGGCTTCAATGGCCCCCACCAGCCCCTTCGTTTCTACCATTCCCAATGCGTTCGTGTTTGCCATTTTCTTTGCTCCTCCTTGTTGCGCCCCGCTGGGGCTGTTTGGTGTATGGGTATCCTGCTTTTTCATCTCTTCAAATGCCTTGCCGATCTTTTCGTTTGCGTCCAGCCGCTCATGGACTCCCACTTTAGCGGTGCTTATCTTTTCCGTTGCCGGTTTCTTCCGGCCCTCCCCCTTTGCCTTGCTGACCACGTCCTTCTGCCCTGCCTTCACCGGCGTTTTCTCCTGCTTCGGCAGAGTGGGCATCTGTGCGCCGCTTCCCGGTGCGACCAGACTGGTCAGCTCCGGCTGGGTGGGCGTTACCGCAGCTGCCGCAGGGCCTCCGCGATGATCCAAGTCAGTTCCTTCTGGGAAATATCCTGTCTGTTGCTGCAACTTCCTTCACCTCCCTTCAGTTCCTCCAGCTCCCGTACGCCCCAGCCGACCCGCTTGATGTTCACCAGATCCATCGGGCCGATGTTATTGGAGCTTGACGAGCCGCCCACTGCGCCGCACCCCAGTGTCATGGCAGGAAACAGGTTGGTGGTCGCGCCGATGCCCCCAAGAGAGGCCGGAGTGTTTACCAAAATGCGGGACGCCGGAACTGCCCGGGCGAATTTCTCTACCACGCCTTCCTCCTTGGCATGGATGGCGAAGGTATGCCCCGCGCCCTCATGGCGCAGGATCTCTACGCACCGCGCCAACGCCTTGTCCTCGTCGCTCTCCACATAGTATGCCAGAATCAGCCCCAACTTTTCATTGGAGAAGGGATGGCCCTTGCCTACGCCATCCTCCGGTGCTAACAGCACCCGCACTGTGGGTGCAATACCGCTGAGCCCCGCCAGACGGCAAAGCTCCGCCACGCTTTTGCCCACGATGGCCGGGTTCATCGTCCCGTTGCCCCGCAGGATAAAGCCGGCCAACGTATCCCGCTGTTCTTTGGTGAGGAAATATCCCCCCTGCCGTTCAAACTCCGCTTTCACCTTTGGTGCAAAGGCCGCCGTGGTCACCACTGACTGCTCGCTGGCGCAGATCGTTCCGTTGTCGAAGGTCTTGGAGTCCAGCACCCGCTTCACCGCCTGCTCCAGATCGCAGCTCTCGTGGAAATAGGCCGGGCCGTTCCCCGCGCCCACACCGATAGCGGGCGTGCCGGAGGAATAGGCCGCGCGCACCATTCCCCCGCCGCCGGTGGCCAGAATGAGCTTGGTGTCCCTATGGCTCATCAGTTCCTTTGTGCCCTCCAGCGTGGGCGTCTGGATCACCGTCACCGCGTCCTTGGGCCCGCCGACCTCCTCCACCGCCTTCGCCGCCAGTTGGGCGGCATGGACAATACAAGAGAGGGCGTTGGGGTGGGGGGAGAATACCACCGGGTTACCCGCCTTCAGAGCAATCATCGCCTTATAAAGTACCGTTGAGGTGGGGTTGGTAGAGGGCACCAATGCCGCCACCACGCCCACAGGCACACCGAAATCCCACGTCTTTCCTTGGTCATTTTTCGCCAACAGTCCGACGACCTTCTGATCCTTGATGGCGTCATAGATCTGGTTGGCAGCAAAGAGGTTTTTGATGGTTTTGTGTTCCACCACGCCGAAGCCGGTCTCGCTCACTGCCTCCTCGGCCAGTTCCCGCGCGTGTTCCCGTCCCGTTCGGGCCACCGCCGCCACCAGCTTGTCCAGCTCCCCTTGCTCCATCCCGGCCAAGATCTCCCCAGCCGCCTTGGCCTTTTGGATACACTCTCTCGCCTCTTGAATGGAGGCCAAGTCCTTGTCCATGCTGTTTACACCTCCCTTGGTTTTTCCGCGATGTCTCGCACCGCCGCCTCAAAGGCCAGCGCCGCCGCCCGGCAGGCCGATTGGCTTCCCGTCAGCAGTCCGCCGCCGAAGTTGGTCTCGCTGGGCGGCTCGTAAAGGGCCGTCAGGGTTACATCCGCCGCCTTCATGGCCTCGTCCAGCCCCACCATCGCCTCCAGCGGCGGCGCAATGAGGTAGGCCAAGGCCTCTCCCTCATGGATCCCCGCCACCTGAGAAAGATAGCTCCCTGTCCGCGACACCGTGTGGGCAAAGTACACCACCGAACCGTCCCCGTTGGCACTTTGAAAGCCCACGCCGCTCTCCAGAAAGCTCACCGCCGCCTGAAGCCCTGACGTGACTTCCGCCGGGTTCGGCCCGGCCAAAATACCGATGACCTCTCCGGCGTACTTGGTGGAGGCGTTTCCCGCTCCGGCATACATACTTTTGGCATACACCACCTCTACCTGCGCCTTCTTCGTCGCCTCATCCAAAGCGCAGTAAGTCGCGTCGTCGCAGTCGGTGGTAATGATGCCAATGGAGCGGTGGGCGTCTGGAAGGCCCAGACGTTCCGCCAGAGCCTCGGACACGTTGGCGATCATCCGCGTCGCCAGAATATTCACATGGATCACATCTCCCACCATTGGTTCAGCTCCTTACAAGCCCCACGCCGGAGGCCTTTTTCTCCAAGATCGTGTGGATCAGCTCGGCGATGTGCGCCCCTGCCTCCACTGCGCCCGTACCCCCCTTGTGGATGTTGGACACCACCGTCCGCTTGGATTCGGGCACACCCAAACGCGGCTCATAGGTGATATAGGCGGACATGGACTCCGCCGTCACCAGCCCGGGGCGCTCCCCCACCAGCAGGCAGATGACCTCGCACCCGGTCAGCTCGCCGATGTGGTCTCCCGCGCCCACCCGGCAAAACTGGATGAAAGGCACGGTCGTGGCCTCAATGCCGTAGTTTTTCAGCCCCGCCTGAATGGCCTTGATGCAGTCGGCGGCGTTGGTCTCAATGGCCACAGAGGAAAGCCCGTCCCCCACCGCCAGCACCACCCGTGGCTTGTTCCCCAGCGTTTTCTTAATGACCGCCTGATTTTCTTCGTCGAACCGCCGTCCCTTATCGGGGCGGGTCAAATATTCGTCCTTGTCCTTGCAGAGGGTCTTGACAGGCACATAGCCGTGCTTGGCGGGATACTCCTCCGCCACCATGGAAAACACCGTGTCCTGCGCGGCGGCGTGGTCGGCCCGAAAACGAAGGTAGGTGGCGGTCTTGTACCGTGCGCCTGCCCGCCCTACTCCCAGCCTCGCCGGAGTGCGGAGTTTTAGGGCCATAAACCCCTCCCGATCCTGCGGATGCTCCACCAGATACTGCGTTCGCAGATCTACCTCGGTGATGTCGCTCAAGCATCCGCTTTCTACCGTTGCCGCAGTTTTCCCCGCCGCCCCGTCTCTCTGTGTGCCCGCCGAAGCCGCCGGGGGCGCACCCGCCAGCTCCCGCACCAGCTTTTCCACCGTGGCGCGCAGCAGCTCCTCATTCATGGTTTTCACCTCTTCCCAGTAAGATCGAGCCGTCCCCGGCCCGCTCGGTCAGCCGCCCGTTTCGCACAAAGCCCATCTTTTCCAGCCACGCTTGGAAGGGCGGAATAGCGGTCAGGCCAAACATCTCCCGCAGCGCCGCCGTCTCCCGGAAGCCTGTGGTCTGGTAGTTGAGCATCACGTCGTCCCCGTGGGGGATGCCCATAAAGTAGTTGCACCCCGCCCCGGTGAGCAGCACCGCCAGATCCTCAATATCATTCTGATCCGCCTTCATGTGGTTGGTATAGCAGGCGTCGCACCCCATGGGAACGCCGGTGAGCTTGCCCATAAAGTGATCCTCCAGTCCGGCGCGGATGACCTGCTTGGCGTCGTAGAGATACTCCGGGCCGATGAAGCCCACCACCGTATTGACCAGAAATGGCTTGTACCGCTTGGCAAAGCCATAACACCGGGCCTCCATCACCACCTGATCCGCACCGTAATGGGCTTCGGAGGACAGCTCGCTGCCCTGCCCGGTCTCAAAATACATCACATTCGGCCCTTCAGCGGTGCCGTCCCGCAGGGCCAGCGCCTCCGCCTCCTCCAGCGTCTTTCCCGTAAAGCCGAAGGCCTCGTTGCCTTTTTGACTTCCTGCAATGGACTGGAAGATCAGGTCGGTGGGCGCGCCCCGGCGCACTGCCTCCATCTGGGTGGTCACATGGGCCAGCACACAGATCTGGGTGGGGATCTTCCACTTCTCCTTCACCTCGTAAAGCCGCTCCAGAACCCGCTTGACGCTCTCTACGCTGTCATCCACCGGGTTAAGACCCAGCACCGCGTCCCCCGCGCCGAAGGTCAGCCCCTCCAGCAAAGAGGCAAGCACCCCGTCGGGGTCGTCGGTGGGGTGGTTGGGCTGCAGACGGCAGGACAGCGTTCCCGGCAGGCCGATGGTGGTGTTGCAGTGGGCGGTCACCGGCATCTTGCGCGCCGCATAAATGAGGTCAAGGTTGCCCATGAGTTTGGCCACCGCCGCTACCATTTCGGAGGTCAACCCTCTGGAAATCCGGCGGATCTCCCGGCTCTGGTGCTTTTCGTCCAGCAGCCATTCCCGCAGCTCCCCCACCGTCCAGTTGCGGATCTCGCTGTATATTTTCTCATTCACGTCGTCTTGAATAATGCGGGTGACCT
>CARXAY010000096.1:0-620 GCA_949093475.1 uncultured Oscillospiraceae bacterium | reverse complement strand
CGGGTTTTCCCGCAGGTCGCTGAGCAGCAGCTCGGACAGCACCACCTTGGCCGCCACCCGCTCCTCCGCGCTCTCGGCGGCGATCCCCGCAAGGGTGTCCCCCGACTTTTCCTCGTTGGCCTTGGCCAACACGTCCTTCACGTCCCTGAATTGATAGACCTTCCCAAACAGCTTGGTTTTGAGTATCAACGTACTCCCTCCTTTGTTTCAAACGCCAAAGTCTTGATCACCACCGGCAGCACCGTTCCCCCGCAGGCTGGCGCCATCACGTCCATGTAGCTACCTTGGGCGGCGTGAATGGCGTCCACGCACAGTATTTTTCCGCCGGGTATCTCTGCTGCCAGCCGCTGGCCCAGCGCCTTGGCCATATCGGTCTCCACCGCCACCACCAACGGCTCTCCCCTGTCCGTCAGCGGTTTCGCTCCCGCCGCGATCTCCCCGGCCAGCGCGCATAGCTCCTCATAGCCGGGGTTTTCCTTCCCCCGCAGGGAGAAACACACCGGGTCTGCGTTCCCTTCCTCTGAGAACAGCGCCAACCCCCGCGCCATGGCATCGGACAGGCCGTCCATGCTGTCCAAACGCACCACCGGGAGGTTTTTCAGCGGAAAGGACCCCCCCTG
>CARXAY010000095.1 GCA_949093475.1 uncultured Oscillospiraceae bacterium | reverse complement strand
CATGGACGGGGGTGGCGCAGAGGGGACAGGACGCAGCGGTGGCGTCCAGCTCCACGCCGCAGTGGACACAATAGGACATAACAGCTTCCCTCCTAAGAATTCCGGCCGGGGTCGGGACGGTTGGACAGCACCTTGACGTGGAGGCCCTCCTTGACGAGGAAGCGGAAAAACTCCCGCTCCACGTCCCGCTCCTTCAAATTGCTGGCGAAGGAAATGGACAGCACGTCGCCGCAGGAGACGCTGGCGCAGTTGACGGTGTCGCCGTAGGGCTGGCCCAGCACCGCCTCCACCCGCTCAATATGCCGGGCCATCCGGGCGGGGGCGGTGAAGATCCCGGGGTTGGTGTAGGTCATGGAAAAGGGACGGATGGCGGCAAGGCGGTAAGAGAGCTTCATCACCGGGTCTTTGAGCGCGCAGGGGACAGCCTTCAGAATGGGGTTTTTCTGGAAATTCACGTTTCCCGTGATGTTGCCCTGCATCAGCGGGCGGCTCAGCTCCAGCCGAAGCTGGTAGCGCACCTGCTCCACCACCTCGGAGAAGGTGTAATCCCCCAGCCGCGGGTCGATGCAGGGCCGGGCGGTGAGGATGAAGTTCCGCACCGTCTCGGTGGGGAAAAACCGCCGAAGGTCGATGGGAATGGCCAGAGAGACCGGCCGCTCCCTGCTCCCCTCCCGGCGCTGCAGCTCCATCAGCGTCCAGATAAGGGCGGCGGACAGGTATTCCGTCACCGAGCCGCCATGGGCCTTGGCGGTCTTTTTGACCGCGTCCACCGATAAAATGCCCTGAGTCACATTAAGGGTATAAAAGGGCTCAGGCGTGCCGGTGGGATGATAGGCCGTGGCCTTCCACGTCCGGGGCGCGGCCCGGCCCGCCGCATAGCGGCGGTAGGCGTCCTCCGCCTCGCCGGGACGGGGCGGCTCTTCCACGTCCAAGATCCCCATCTCGTTGGGGATGTCCTCCCCCAGCTCCCGGAAATAGCAGGCCAGCAGAGTCTTGAAAAACACCATCGCCCCGCCGCCGTCGCTGAGGGCGTGGAAGCACTCGATGGAGACCCGGTTTTCATAGCGGCACACCCGCAGCAGCCGGGTAGCTTCCGCCGTGGGCTCCATGGGCTGGCAGAAATTGCACACGTCCTCTTGGACAAAGGGGCCGGGGCGGTCGTCGGGAACAAAATAATACCAAAAAGCTCCTTTTCGCAATCGCACATGAAAGGTGGGAAAACGGGGAATGGTCTTTTCCAGAGCGCGCTGGAGGGCGGCGGCGTCCACGGCCTTGTCCAACACGGCGGAAATGCGGTATACAGGGGAGTAATCGTCGCCGGAAATGGCGGCATAGAGTACCCCGGCGTTGTCCATGGGATACCACATCGAAGGCTGGGCCTTTTTCTTCGCCACGCGCTCCTCCCCTTTCGGCGATATTTGGAAAATCTATTGTAGCACAAGTTTTGTTGTGTTACAATAGGAAGCAGACACTCAGGCTTATTTTGAAGGAGGTCTAAAACTATGAAGGGTCCGGTCAATCCAAGAAAAGCGGCGATCATCGGCTGCGGCTTTGTAGGCTCAGCCACGGCCTTCGCCTTGATGCAGAGCCGGCTGTTTTCCGAGATCGTTTTGCTGGACGCCAACCACGACAAGGCGGACGGCGAGGCCAAGGATATCGCCCACGGCATCCCCTTTGCCGGACAGATGAAAATTTACGCCGGAGATTACGGTGACATCGGGGATTCCTCCATCGTCATCGTCACCGCCGGGGCGAACCAAAAGCCCGACGAGACCCGCCTCGACCTCGTCCACAAAAACGTGGGCATTTACAAGAGCATCATCCCTCAGATCGTGGAAAGTGGCTTCGGCGGCGTTTTGCTCATCGTCTCCAACCCGGTGGACATCCTCACCTACGCCGCGGTCAAGCTCAGCGGCTTCCCGGAACACCGGGTCATCGGCTCGGGCACGGTGCTGGACACCGCCCGGCTGAAATACGCCCTTGGGGAGCATCTGTCGGTGGACAGCCGCAGCGTCCACTCCTTCATCATCGGCGAGCACGGGGACAGCGAGATCGCCGCATGGAGCAGCACCAACGTCTCCGGCATCCCCGTGAACGATTTCTGCGAGATGCGCGGGCACTTCAACCATCAGGAGTCCATGGAGCGCATCGCCGCCAACGTGAAAAACAGCGCCTATGAGATCATCGCCAAGAAGCAGGCCACCTATTACGGCATCGCCATGTCGGTCAAGCGCATCTGCGAGTGCATCGTCCGGGACGAGAAGTCCATCCTCCCCGTCTCCTCCATGCTCCACGGGCTTTACAGCATCGACGACATCGCCCTGAGTATGCCCGCCATCGTCGGCGCGGAGGGCATCGAGACCCATGTGCCCATCTCTCTGGACGAGAAGGAGACCGCCGCGCTTCTGGCCTCGGCAAAGACCTTGAAGGAAGTGGCCAAGAGTCTGGAGCTATAAGGAGCGGACATTTATGGCAAAAAAGCTGACCGAAGAGGAAAAGCAGGCCCGCCTCGACGCAAAAAACGCGGAAAAGACCGCCAAGGAAGCCGCCAAAGCGGAGCAGAAACGCCTTCAGCCCATGATGAAGGTCTTGAAGGCCATCCACTCCATGGGGGGAAGCGAATCCACGGAAGCCAAGGATCTGGCCCGCCAGCGGCGGGGACATGAGCTGCTGGGCCGCTTGGTCACCCCCATGATCGGGATGACATGGGAGACCTTCGAGCTGAATGGGATGCCCTGCGCTTGGACGCGGCCTGACCGGGGTCACGACCGCCGCCACGCCATTCTTTACTGCCACGGCGGCGGGTACACCAGCGGTGCGCTGGGCTACGCCCGCATTTTAAGCTCCAAGCTCTCCCACGTCACCGGCTACCCGGTGCTTTCCTTCCAGTACCGCCTCGCCCCCGAACACCCCTACCCCGCCGCCCTTGAGGATGGCATGGCGGCTTGGGATCATCTGATGCACCAAGGCTTCGGGGCGCGGGACGTGGTCATCGCCGGGGACAGCGCGGGGGGCAACATGGCCCTCTGCCTGACCCAGACGCTCAAGGAACAGGGGCGGCTTCTCCCCCACGCCCTCATTCTCATGTCCCCGTGGACGGATATGTCCGCGCAGGGAAAGTCCTACAAGGAAAATGCGGACATTGACCCCATGATCACCATGGAGTATGTCAAGGGCGTGCGCAGCGCCTATGCCGGGGAGGCGGAGGATTGGACTGATCCCCACCTCTCCCCCCTGTACGGCTCGCTCAAGGGTTTTCCCCCCACGCTGGTTCAGGTGGGCACAAACGAGATCCTCCAGTCCGACTCCATCCGCCTGCGCGACCGGCTGGTGATGGCGGGCGTGCCCTGCCGCTTAGAGGTCTGGAAGGATATGTGGCACGTGTTTCAGATGTTCCCCGTCCGTCAGGCGTCGGAGGCCATGGATGATATCGGGCATTTTCTTTTGGAGATGTCGTAAGGCGTAACGCCCTCATCCCTTTGGCTCCTTTGGAAAGGAGCTGTCAGCCGAAGGCTGACTGAGGATTGTCCCATGATGCACAATCCCCCGTCATTTGCTTCGCAAATGACACCCCCTTTCCAAAGGGGGCTTTGAAATCGGCCTTGCAAATGACCACGAAGCCTTGTATAATGAAAGAGCTAAGCGGTTATCATCCGAATAGACTTTTGGGATTTGATAGAGGTGTCGAAAATGTTTAGTAAAGATATCGGGATCGACCTTGGTACGGCCTCCATTCTGGTGTTCGTTCAGGGGAAGGGCGTCGTGCTTCGTGAGCCGTCCGTGGTGGCCATGGACAAGAACTCCGGCAAGCTCCTCAAGGTGGGCGCAGACGCACAGGCCATGCTGGGCCGCACCCCCGGCAACATCGTCGCCATCCGTCCCCTGCGGGAGGGCGTGATCTCTGACTATGACATGACCGAGCGGATGCTCCGGGAGTTTATCCACAAGGTCTCCTCCTTCCGTATCTTCAAGCCCCGCGTGGTCATCTGCGTCCCCTCCGGCATCACCGAGGTGGAGGAGCGCGCCGTCATCGACGCGGGCATTCAGGCGGGCGCGCGCCGGGTTTACCTCATCGAAGAGCCTCTGGCCGCCGCCATCGGCGCGGGCATCGACATCACCAAGCCCGACGGCCACATGATCGTGGACATCGGCGGCGGCACCACCGACATCGCCGTGATCTCCCTGTCCGGCATTGTGGAGTCCGCCTCTATCAAGATCGCCGGCGACCAGTTTGACGAGGCCATTGTGAAGTACATCCGCCGCAAGCACAACGTCCTCATCGGCGACCGCACCGCCGAGGAACTGAAAAAGCAGATCGGTTGCGTCTTCCCCCGCCCCGAGGAACAGACTATGGAAATTAAGGGACGCTGCCTGATGACCGGCCTGCCCCGGGTGTTCACCGTTACCTCCAGCGAGATGATCGAGGCCTTCGAAGAGGTCTCCACCCGCATTCTGGAAGCCATCCACGGCGTTCTGGAGCGCACCCCCCCCGAGCTGGTGGCGGATATCTCCACCAACGGCATCGTCATGACCGGCGGCGGCTCCCTGGTGTGGGGCTTCGACAAGCTCATCGAGAGCCACACCGGCATCGCCACCTACGTGGCGGACGACGCCATCTCCTGCGTGGCCTACGGCACGGGCAAGAGCCTGGAGTGGATCAACGATATGCAGGACGGCACGATGAATATCTCCAGACAAAAACAGATGAACTAATGGCGCAATATGTGATGGCGCTGGACGCCGGGACGACCAGCAACCGCTGCATCCTGTTTGACCGGCGCGGCGAGATGTGCAGCGTGGCCCAAAAGGAATTTACCCAGTATTTCCCCAAGCCCGGCTGGGTGGAACACGACGCCAACGAGATCTGGTCGGGGATGCTGGGCGTGGCTGTGGAGGCCATGCACAAGATCAACGCCACCGCCGCGGACATTGCCGCCATCGGCATCACCAACCAGCGGGAGACCACGGTGGTGTGGGACAGGCATACCGGCGAGCCGATCCACCCCGCCATCGTGTGGCAGTGCCGCCGCACCAGCGAATACTGCGACGTTTTGAAGGAAAAGGGGCTGGTGGAGGCCATTCGGGCCAAGACCGGTCTGGTGATTGACGCCTACTTTTCCGCCACCAAGCTGCGCTGGCTGCTGGAAAACGTCCCCGGCGCGCGGGCAAGGGCGGAGCGGGGCGAGCTTTTGTTCGGCACGGTGGAGACGTGGCTCATGTGGAAGCTCTCCGGCGGCAAGCTCCATGTCACCGACTACTCCAACGCCTCCCGCACCATGATGTTCAACATCAATACGCTGGACTGGGACGAGGACATCCTCCATGAGCTGGATATCCCCCGGTGTATGCGTGGGGGGGGGGGGGGGGGGGGGGGGGGGGGGGGGGGGGGGGGGGGGGGGGGGGGGGGGGGGGGGGGGGGGGG